>JAOZRQ010000618.1 GCA_029940115.1 Desulfobacterales bacterium | reverse complement strand
GGTGGTTCACACTTTTCAGTCTGCAGTTCCGCCTTCAGGCGGTGCGAGACCGCCTAAAGGCGGAACTACAAACTGAACGGCTCTGGAATTGTGGAAGGCAAGTTTCCAAAAAGAGCGTTGCTCATGCAGAATTGGAATTCCATTAACGAAACAGGAGAATTTACAAAATTCCTCCGTTGGAGTAAAAAATGATACTGAATGTAATTGAGGCGGCCTATCTGGGAGGGTATGAAATATTCCTGAAATTTGACAACGGCGAGGAACTTTTTGATCTGCTGATTTTGGGTTGCATTCCCTTAAAATGTGTGATACATAATAACTCAAGTTTCGCACCCAAATTTTTGAGTGAATACAGATGGTCAAGTCAGTTTCTGGTCCGTCTGACTCAATCTTTGGTCATGATGGGGTGCAAGTGCCTGATCTCACATTGCCCAAAAAGTGGGTTTTCGAGGTCGACCATCTCCTGAAACCCTTGGAAAATGGGCTCACATAGGGGTGCGAAACTTGAGATAATAACTTTAAACACCTTCCATCAACAATTTATAAACTCACCACCCTCTTATATGTTAGAAGGTGTTTGAAAACATCTGCCACCCTCTGCCCTGCCCGTGCCCGGTGTCGGGCAAAGGCAGGGGCAAAGGGCAAGATTGACAAATCCGAACCCATGCCGGATTTGGCAATCCGGAACGAGCAAAAATGAGCAACAGATGCCGACTGGTCAGGCAACGGACAAGAAGCAACAACCCATCAAAGCTTAATGGCAAAATGGATGGCTTGGGGGGAGTCAGGCGTCACCTTTTGGGAAAGCCCGATGATCCCCTCCCCGTAGAGAGGGGTCTCCACCCGTTTTGCAATGCCCTGTTTCCCGTTGATCAGCAGATAGGTTCCGTTGGTGCTCCGGTCAATCAGGACAAACCTGCCCCGCCGATATTCGATGACCGCATGGGACCGGGAAACCCGTGTGCCTTCGACAATCAGATCATTATGGGGTTGCCGCCCCATGGTCACACTGGGGCGATTCTGGTCCACATGGATGATATGATCACAGAATCGCAACCTCAACTGGGCTTTGAGCACCAAGGAAAGGTGGGAATTGTCCAGTTCCCTAGTCACATCCGGCTCCCATATCAGTTCATGGATGTTGAGCTCCCCGGTTCTGCCCTTGATGGTGGTCCGGTCAATACACTTGGACATGGCCTGATATTCCGGCTTCAACAGATTGACCGTCTGCTCGGTGGTGATGATCTGTCGTTGCTTTGCCAGTCCCAACAGACGGGAGGCCACCTTGACGGCATCCCCGAAAACCTCCTTGCCTTTGATGATCGCGGGGCCGATGTGAACGCCGATGCGGATGTTCGGCGGAAAAAGGCCGGCCTTGTCCATCACAGGCATCTGATCCACAGCCTGATGCATGGCCTTTGCCGCCTTGACCGCCTCGTTGGCGGTTGGGAACGTACACATGACCTGATCACCTATGGTTTTGATCACTTTGCCGTGGTACTGCACCGTCACCTTGGACAGAAGAAAAAGGCACGCGGCCACAAGGTTCTGAGCGTTTTTTTCCCCCATTCGCTGGTACATCTGGGAGCTTTCGGCAATGTCGGCGAAGAGGATGGCCATGAACGCGGTCCTTATGTTCCCCTTGTTCGGCGGTTTGTTCACCTTGTAGTTTTCCCACGAGGAGGCTAAAAATTCCTGTGTTCTGGAAAGATATGTTGTCTGCACAGATGCCATGTGATTCCCCTTTTTGTTCAAATTGTTGATAATTGAAAGAAACCCGGCTTTTTCTGGCGGTTTGGGAATCTGTCCGTTCGGGAAAAAAGCCGGGTTTCTTGCCACCACAACTTTTTGTCCTGTACACAGCAAATTTAGGCATCCTTCAGTTTACAGTTTTTTGAGACCAAAAAGTTTGTAGTACACCACTTTGGAAGTCCGTGACCCTCCCCATGACTTCGGCCGACCATGCAAAGTCAGGCTGTCAGCCTCCTGAAAGGAGGGTCACGAATTTACGAAGTGCTGTAGTAGTTCCGCCTTTAGGGACCTTGATCATCGTTTGGACCAGCCTTGCTCGGCTTGGATTGCCAATCCAGGCCGCCCGCCGGATTTGGCAATCCGGCGGGAGCAGGCCGAAACGATGATCAAGGCCCCTTTAGGCGGTCTGACACCGCCTGAAGGCGGAACTGCAAACTTTTCTGATGTCAAAAAGTGTAAACCGATGGATGAAGGATGCCGCATATTCTCTTCATCACGCGGGCAGAGGCACTTCAAAACATATAATTTTATGCCAGTGTTGTTTATGTGTCAATTGTTTTTTATTGACAAACGCCGTGTCATCTGAAAGTGCAGGCCACTTTTCAGTCAGCATGAAGGATGCTCAAATCCTTTTTTCTGAGTTCGGATTCCCATCGTCCACATCGGCCTTAAAATTGAGGTCAGCATGAAGGATGCTCAAATCCTTTTTTCTGAGTACAGGACAAAAAGTCGGGAATGGCGAGAAACCCGACAAAAAACGTCGGGGGCAAGCTTTTTCCCAAACAGGCCGACTTCCCAACTGCAAGAAAAAGCCGGGTTTCTTTTCACAATCACTTTTTTTGTCCTGCACACAGTCCTTGTTTTAATGAATTAAGCATAAAAACGAAAAGAGTCAATGGGGTGAAGACGGTATTTTCAAGGGGAAAATGGCTACTTCTGATTGATTAAGGAACAGGAACCAAATAAGTTCCCCGTTTCATCTGTCGCCTGTCAAAGCAGACGTGCGGCCTGTTCATCCAAAGGGGGAAGTTATTTAGACCTGATTCCTAAGTATCCGCAACCGAGTTCCCCATTCCCTGCCGGATTGGCCTGTCTCAAAAAAAAGAGGGTCCATGTCACGCCGGACGTGATGATTCACCCAAAAAACATGGATGGCGTGAATTTCATGCTTTCTTGTCAACTTGCTGAAACATATAGAGAAAAAGGGGCATCTTTCATTTTGCCTAAAAGGTGGTTCACACTTTTCAGTTTGCAGTTCCGCCTCTCGGTGCGAGACCGCCTGAAGGCGGAACTGCAAACTGAAGTGTAAACCCATAAATGAAAGATGCCAAAAAGGGAATCAGAAGATCGGAATGCAACCGAATGATCGGAGAAGAAATGGGAGGAGGACGGACGATCCTGCCGACGAGGATGCGGGACATCAAATGTCAACAACTTTTTTTCCAGAAAACGACACTTTGTTTGACATTTTGAGCTTTTCTTGACACCAAAGGGAATGGAGGCGAACGAAGGAAAAAAAGGGGATTGAGAGTGGGTTCCGGGTCAGATGACGGGAACCTCGTGTGAAGGGAATGAAGCCTCAAGGATTGCCGGTTCCCGTCATCTGCCCGGAATGACAGGTTCATGTTGGATTTGGGCATGGGACCGACACACGGCAGTGTTGTCGACGCAAATTCCGGCTCAGACAATGGAGGGAGTCAATCTGTGTAATCCGCGGTTCAAACTGTGGGGCAATTCAAGACGCAAAAAGGGCTTCTCACCCGCAATCCATGTTGCGGATCAAGGGGATTGAGAGTGGGTTCCGGGTCAGATGACGGGAACCTCGTGTGAAGGGAATGAAGCCTCAAGGATTGCCGGTTCCCGTCATCTGCCCGGAATGACAGGTTTGTGTTGGATTTGGGGAATGGGACAAAAGTTGTTTGCCAAAAAATGGGCATGAATTCCCACACCAAGGCAAAAAATGGAAGGCATCAACATGACGAACACCCACAGAAACAAACCCACAAACCCACAAACCCACAAACCCACAAACCCACAAACCCACAAACC
>JAOZRQ010000617.1 GCA_029940115.1 Desulfobacterales bacterium | reverse complement strand
CGGAGGGACTTGCGAGAATAGCCCGGCAATTCATTGCCGGGTCGGGCATGCACAACTATGACCAAGATCATCCTAAATCGTCGGCCTGACGGCTAATGTCGCAAAAAAAAAGAGGCTTGCGACATTTGCAAGCCCATCTTGGTGATCCCAATGGGACTCGAACCCATGTTACCGGCGTGAGAGGCCGGTGTCCTAGACCGCTAGACGATGGGACCACATATTCCCTCAATCAATTTGACCCTTTGATATCAGAGGAAAATCATCTTGTCAACACTTTTTTTTGCCCACTGCAATTTTTTTTTCAAATCGACAAAAACGTGATTTCTGCTACTGAAGGCGACGGTTGATAATTTGGGTGGCAATGCTGTCCATATGACCTGCGACAATTCTTTGATTCTGGAACCGGTCTTTCCTCGTTCATCCATTCGCATCAGGGGAATGCCGGCTCTGGTGATTCGGCCTATCCGTCCGCCTTCATCTGAGCCACAATTTCATCCTTGACCCGTTGCCAATCCGCCACCGGAACTTGGCATGAGCCGACCTTTTTGTGTCCCCCTCCGCCGTATTTGAACATCAGCGACCCCACATCGGTCTTTGATGTTCGGTTGATGACGCTGTGCCCGCAGGAGAACACCATATTCTGTCTGTTAAGCCCCCAGAAAATCCGGACGGAGACGTTCTGGTCAGGAAATATGCCATACTCCTTGAATCTGTTTCCCGGCAGGATCTCCGGGAGATCATGAAGGTCAATGAGGATCACATTTCCGTCAATGACGGTGTTTGCCCTGAGCATCTCTTCATAATGCTTTTCCTGCTTGAAATACCGTCTCATCCGCTCCTGGACATCCGGGATCGCCAAGATTTCGTGAACAGACCGGGTCCGACAGAGTTCTATCATGCTTTCCATGAATTCATACTCGGAGAGTCGGTAGTTTTTGTGGCGCCCGAGACCTGTGCGCGGGTCCATCATAAAGGAGAGTGCAATCCAATCTGTGGGGTATTCAATCTCGCCCGGGCCGAGTTGACCGCTGTCAGACTTGTCAACCGCCGCCATCAGACCGGATGCGTCAAACCTGGAGAATTTCTCCGGCCCGCCATAATAGTCGTATATGACTCTGGCGCAACTCGGGGCCTGACAACTCTTTCCTCTAAAATTGAATTCCTTGAGCAGTTTCAGCCGCTCATCCTCACTGGAGTGGTGGTCAAACCAGAGACCGCATCCCGGGACATAAGGGACGTTTGCGATCACGTCATTTTCGCTCACTTGGACCTTGCCGTCCTGAACATCCTTGGGGTGGACAAATTTGAAGTCATCCACAATGCCAATTTCCACCAGTAGGACCGCACATGCCAGACCATCAAAATCGGCTCTTGTTATTAAGCGCATAAGAAACTCCGTTGATTTTAAATCTCTGCAAGTCATAAGACAAACTCAACAGATTGAAAATTTATGGGATCGCTGGCTTGGGTTCACTTTTCAGTTTGTAGTTCCGCCTCTCGGCGGTTCCACACCGCCTGAAGGCGGAACTACAAACTTTTTAATTCAAAGAATCTGTCCAACAAACATCTTTTTAGAAGGTTAAGGGGAAATTGTCAAGAAAAGAGTGGATCCACGCGGTGGAACGAGATGGCAGGGTTATTTCCGAGATCTTCCGGGCGGAAGCGATTCCCCAAAGATCAGTTGGGAGGGATGGTCCTCAAGAAGGTTTGCAAGATTGCTGAGACTTTCGCTCGTCTTTTCGAGATTCTGAAGCGTCACGAGCAAATAGCGTTGCAATGAGGAGAATCGGTTATCTGAGCTTTTTATCAGATGAGTCCCCTCCTTTAAAAAGGTATCCGCACTTTTTACGGATATCCTTGCTTCAGAAACCACAACCTCCAAGTCTTTTTCAATGCCCGAAACCACGCGATTGAGATCGCTGACTGTTCTGTTGATGTTGGAGACGGTCGCATTGGCATTGGCTGTCAGCGTCCTCATCGCTTCAGCCGACTTCTCAACGGCGTTCGTGATCCGCTCCCATCGTTCCACATCCAGCATCCGGTCCACCTTGGCGATGGAGGATCGGATGTTGGAAGAGACCTCCTCAATCTGGGCATCCTCAAAAAACTGGTACATCTTGTCCGCGGTCATTTTGAGCTTTTCGGATATCCCCTTGGTGTCCAACTTATGGATCAGATCCAGCACCGCGTCCATGCTGTCCATGAACATCTTCACGCCCGACGGTTTCGTGATGATGATCGGATATTCGGTGTAAAAGCTGATCTGCGGATGATAATCCGGATCGCCTTCCTTTTTTCGGTCGATTTCGATGAACATGATGCCGGTGATGCCCACGGATTTCAGTTGGGCGTACATGTCCGACTCCACTTTCAGATCATCCTCAATGGTCAGCACCACCTGAATCAGGGTCCCGTCCGGCGCGACCCCGACGCTCTGAACCCGGCCGATGGAGACGCCCCTGTACTTTACCGGCGAATCCTTGTCCAGTCCTTGGACCGACTCATCAAAAAAGGCCACATGATTTTGCCCTGTTTCAAAATAGTTGGACATCCCCAACCATATGATCGCGGTGATCGCGATGCCGATGCCGGCGATGATGAAGAGACCCACGGCGAATGCGGTTTTGTTTGTTGTCATTTGTGGTTGCTTGTTGCCTGTTGTTTGTTGTCCGCGCTCGTTTCAGATGGGCAAAATCCGAAACCCTGCCGGATTTGGCAATCCCTGACAAAAGACAGGTTCCGACAGGAGCGGGAAGGTTGTCCGCCACGCTCGTTTCGGAGCTTGCAGCTATGAAGCGATTCTGTTGAAAAAGTGTCTCACAAACGGTTCTTTGCTCTGCTCCCTCAGTTCAGCAGGATCGCCTTCGGCAATGATGCCTTTGGTCCGCTTGTCAAGCATGATCACCCGTTGGGCAATGGCGAAGATGCTGGCCAGCTCATGGGTGACGATCACCATGGTGGTCCCGACGCGCTTGTTGATTTCCAAGATCAGTTCATCAATCTCCGCGGAGGTGATCGGGTCCAAGCCCGCCGAAGGTTCATCCAAAAACAGGATTTTGGGGTTCAGGGCCAAGGCCCGCGCCAGCCCGGCCCGTTTTTTCATTCCCCCGCTGATTTCGGCCGGCAGATGATGCATATAATCGGCAAGCCCCACCATGCCGAGTTTCATCCTGACAAGTGTCTCAATGGCCTCATCAGAGAGGCCCGAATAGGCTTTGATGGGAAGTGCCACATTCTCGCCGATGGTCATGGAGCCGATGAGCGCGCCGCTCTGGAACAAGACCCCTATTTTCCGCAGGGTCTTGTGAAATGTGGCGGCATCACATGAGCCAATGTCATTCCCGTCAATGAGAATTTTCCCGGCAAATGGCTTGTTCAGGCCGATCAGATGTCTCAGGAGGGTGCTTTTCCCACAGCCGCTCCCCCCGAGAATGACAAAGACCTCCCTCTCATATACCTGAAAGCTGACATTGTCAAGGATACGGGCATTCCCATACTGGGCAACAAAGTTTTCCACTTGGATGATCGGTTCTTTCAATTTGTCTTTCATTCGTCAGTTTTGGCACCAATTTCTGCTGAATTTTAACTTTTAATATGGTATATACAGAAATATGACTTTGTGGGCAAATGTTTTTTGTCATCGGAAAAGGTGTCTGTCAAAGAAACCCGGCTTTTCCCGAAGGCCAATTCCTCAACGGCCAGAAAAAGCCGGGTTTCTTTCCCCGGCTTTTCCCGGAGTGCGAAAATTGGGCGAAGCGGTTTTTCGCATGACACAAAAAGATTGTCCGGAGTGCGAAAATTG
>JAOZRQ010000134.1 GCA_029940115.1 Desulfobacterales bacterium | reverse complement strand
CCAAGGTGGAACTGTCGGAGAAGCCGGGTTTTGTCCGCCTCAGACAATGGGGGGGCAGATCATGGCAATCATCTGATCACACGAATCACAGTTCAGACAGCGGGGGCAAATCATGGCAATCCCTTGATCGGACGAATCCTGGTTCAGACAAGGGGGGACAAAAGTTGCCCAAAGAAACCCGGCTTCGCGTCAAGGGTCATTGACGATCAAGTCGCACCAAGGTGGAACTGTCAGAGAAGCCGGGTTTTGCTCGCCTCAGACAATGGATGGCAATCATCTGATCACACGAATCACAGTTCAGACAGCGGGGGGCAAACAATGAATACGCGGCTATTCCCGACGACGCACATGAACGGTGATCTGATCCGAACTGACCCCTGACTTGAGGCCGGTTCCGTCATCAACGCGCAATCTGACGGTATAGGTTCCCGGTTTCTCATAAACATGGCTCACCTTTTGGCCCTGTGCGCTGTCGCCGTCCCCAAACTCCCATAGGAAGGCCAGCGGGTCGCCGTCCGGATCATGGGAGCGGCTGGCGTCAAAGATCAGCGCGTCGTGTGCGCCCCCTGTGAACGCCTCGCGGTCTCCTCCCGCGTCGGCCACAGGCGGAGAATTCACACGGATGGTGATCGCATCCTCCCCGAAATCGCATGTTGACCCTGAATCATCGGCGACAAACAGACAGACCTTGTATTGGCCCGGGGTTTGGAACAGATGGCTCACCCTTTCCCCTTCAGCGCTTTGTCCATCTCCGAACTGCCATCGGAAGGAGAGGATGTCGCCATCTCTGTCCCGGCTTGCGGAGCCGTCAAAGACGACCTTTTGGCCTATAGATACCACCCGGTCTGGTCCGCCATCGGCAACCGGCGGCTCATTGACCAGCACCAGGGCAGAAGTCTGAGCCCGGCTGTTGTTCACCTTTCTTCCGTCGTCAATTTCCAAGACCAATCCATAGGATCCTGTAAAATGCCAAGCATGGGCGACCTCCTCCCCCTTCTCCACAGGGCTTCCATCGCCGAAGTGCCATGTATGCCCGGCCATCTCATCTCCATCTGGATCCTCTGAATCCCTGCCGCTCAAGACGATCTCCTCCCCCGCGCAAAGCGGGATGATGGAGGACTGAAAATAGATCGGAGACTCACACGCATCGGTCTCCGGGCAGTTGAGAACCGTGATGACCGGTTCGGGCGCGTGATTGACGGTGACCATCAGGGGGTCTGTGTCGCTGTTGTTGGCCAGATCGGTGTTGTCCGTCACCCTCAGCCTCACCTCATACCGGCCCGGTTTTTCATATTGATGCCTGGTCTGCACCCCGGTCCCGGTCCGGCCGTCCCCGAAGTTCCATTGGTATGAAGATATGACGCCGTCCGGATCGGTGGACGCGGACCCATCAAACCGAACTGGCTGATGAACCCCGACCAGCCGGTCATCTCCTGCTTTCGCAATCGGTGGCGCATTGATCCGTATCCGTTTTTGGACAGATGTCCGGTTGCAATCGGTCTCCGAATCCGACGTGACCGTCAGGGTGACGACATAGTCACCCGCCTTCTCAAATATATGCTCCGTCTTCTCCCCTTCATCTCGGGCCCAATCCCCGAAACCCCATACCCATTTTCCACGGGGGCGCGGGGCTCGGGGGGCGGGCCGCGGGGTGAGGGGCGAGGGGCGAGGGGTGATAGCCACTTTCCCCTCGCCGCTTTCCTTTCGCCGCTCCCCGCTTTCCCCTCGCCGCTCGCCCCTCGCCGCTCGCCCCCCAAATGAGACTGGTCTCCCCCTTTCCGCGGTCACGGGACAGGTGAATTCCGGGGTGGGTGCCGCATGGACCGTGACAATCATCTCATCGTCTTCGGTGTTGTCGCAGTCCGCCATGCGGTCGCCGGTGATGACCAGTCTGACCCGATAAAGATCGGCTTTGGCGTAAACATGCATCGGGGTGGGCCCGCCACCGGTGGTTCCGTCTCCGAAGTCCCAGTCATAGCTGTTGACCAAGCCATCAATATCCCTTGAACGGGTCCCGTCAAACTGGACAATCGCGCCGGCACATACGGCCTGATCTGGTCCCGCGTCCGCAAGGGGCGACTCGATGACCGTCACCGTGATCTGATCGGTGTCGGTGTCTCCGCCGGCCAATCCCGAATCGTCTGTCACGGTCAGCGTGACCAGCCAGACGCCGCCCTTGTCATATGTCTTGGTGGGATTCACGCCTTCCGCAATTGCGCCGTCCCCGAAGTCCCAGTGATATTTCATCACGCCACCCTCCGGGTCAAGGGAACCGACGCCGTCGAAGATCACGACCTTCCCGGAACAGACGGTCTTATCCTTCCCTGCATCGGCAATGGGCGGCTCATTGACCTTCACGCGAACCGATGCGGTCGCCCGGGCGTTCTCCAAGTCGGTTCCGTCATTCACATAGAGGATGACCGGATAACTCCCCCCTTTGGGGTAGGTGTGAAAGACCTTCTCCCCCCTTCCGAGAGGGCTGCTGTCGCCAAAGTTCCATAAATGGATCAGGGGGTCGCCGTCCGCATCGGTGGAGCCTGAGCCGTCCAGCAGGACGGTCCGCTCGTTGGTGTGGATGTTCTTTCCCGCATCTGCCTCTGGCCGGTGATTCACCCGGATGACGATCTGGTCTTGGGCCACAGCGTTCTCCACTCGGGAGTTGTCCACCACCGTCAGGGTCGCCTCGTAAATTCCGGGCTCGGCAAAGCGACACGCGACTGCTTGATGCTTGATGCTTGATGTTTGTGGCTTGTTGCCTGTTCCTTGCAGAGGCTTTCGGCATTCAAACTCGCCTGAATCTTGATCCTTGCATATGACGTCTGAAAACGTCCACTGATAGGAGACGATCTGTCCGTCTGGATCATAAGATTGGGTTCCGTCAAGCTGAATCGGCTCATTGGGTGAGAGGAGGATGGGCGATGGGCAATGGGCGGGCGGCGGGCGGCGAGTGGCGAGCGGCAATGGGTGGTCGCTGCTGGCCGCTGGCCGCTGGCCGCTCGCCCCTTCGCCCATCGCCGCTTTCGCGACAGGGGAGGCATTGACAATGATGACGGCTTCGTCAAAGCCGACGGCATTTTCGTGGCCGGTGTTGTCATAAACGGTCAGAAACACGTTGTATCTGCCGGAATCGGGGAATCTGTGGCTGACTTTCTGGAATTTCAAGTCCTGAACAGGCAATTTCTGGGAGCGGCCCCCGTCTCCAAAGTCCCACTGAAATGACCGGATGTCGCCGTCCGGATCAAGGGAGCCGGACGCGTCAAAGATGAATGCCTGACCCGGGACGCCGACGCGATCCGGGCCCGCGTCCGCAATGGGGAGATGATTCACAATCACCTGCATGTCATCGGCAGTGCGATGGGTTGAGGTTCCGGAATCATCGGTCACGGTCAGGCGGACGAGATAGGTCCCCGGAAATCCATAGATATGACGCGGCTGAGGGCCTTCTCCTGTTGTGCTGTCTCCGAAATCCCACAGATATCGGGTGATCTCGCCATCCCGATCCGTGGAACCGCTCCCGTCAAACTCGACCTCGCTACTGGTGACCCATTGATCCAAGCCCGCGTCGGCAATGGGCGGATCATTGACGATGACGGTCATCTGATCATGGTTCATGTCTGAGGAGGACCCGGAACTGTCCCTCACCGTCAGCGTCATTAGATATTCTCCCGGCTCTTCGTACGCATGGGTGACTGGTTCGAGTGCCGAGTCGAGTGTCAACATCGTGTCATCCCCGAAGTTCCATATGAATTCGATCAGCTCCCCATCGGGATCAAAGGAGTCAGAGCCGTCAAACCGCACCGTCTCCCCCACAGCGGCCCGCTGATCCTCGCCCGCGTCCGCGACTGGCGGGTCATTGACAAAGACCTTCAGGGTGTCATGGGCCGTGCTGTTGTCGGCTTCGGCATCATCGGCAATGTCCAATCGGACGGTGTATGTTCCCGGTTTCTCATAGATGTGGGAGACCTCTCTCCCGCTCTTCTTGACCCCGTCCCCCATGTTCCATTCATAAGCGATGATCTTCCCGTCGCTGTCGCCGATGTTCGCGCCGCTGAATGCCATCTCCTCCTCTGCCGACGCGATCCGATCCGGGCCGATGTTCACGACGGGCTTGGCGTTGATCCATATCTCACATTCATCGGTCGCGAAGTTGCAGGGACTGCCCGAGTTGTCCGTCACGCGCAGGGTCACGACATAGACATCGGGCCGACGGTAGGTGTGCCGAACATGGACTCCTTGGGATCGGTGCCCATCGCCGAAATCCCAAACGTAATGGATCAGCTCCCCGTCCAGGTCAGAAGAAGCGGACGCGTCGAACGCCAAGGTTTCCCTCGGAGCAGCGATCCTATCCAGACCGGCATCGCTCACTGGCGGATGGTTGACCGTGACGGTGAATCGTCTGAGACTGCTGTTGCTGATTTGACCCGATGCGTCAGAGACCATCACGCTGGCCTCATAGCGGCCCGGGGCATCGTACCGGTGCGTGATCCGCTCGCCTGTGCCGGTGTGTCCATCGCCGAAATTCCAGGAGAAGCTCATCGCGTCGCCGTCCGGATCAAGTGTTCGGGACCCATCAAAGAGGAACGAGTTGCAGTCCTCAAGCGGCTCCATCTCCACACGCGGTTCAGGTCGGGAATTCGGTTTCTGGAGATGGACAGGCAACCCGATCGGCAGCAGATTGCCTTGGGCATCGGTGACATAAAATGTTCCATCATTCGGGATCTCCCTGCCCCCTGCGAAGCGAAGCGCGGCCATGCGGCCGGTCTCATCTTTGTTTAGAAGGACCGAGCTGTGGGCCCATTCATCCTGACCCGAGGGCGAGACGGGCAGATTGGCGCGAAATGCGGTGTCCACTCCGACAAAGGCCTGGGAAGAGTCAAAGTTGTGTGCGATGATCGTCTGCTCATCCTTTGGCACAAAAAAGCGCATCTCCGCAAACACATCCGATCTCGGCAGGTGAATGCTGGGGGTGTAGCTGAAGATGCTGAGACCGTCGGGAGGACGGTTTCGGCGGGGGCTGAGGCTCACGGCAACGGAGAAGCGGTTCCCATCGTCCCCTGCCTTCCCCTCAATGACCAGCTTGACATATCTGAACCCGCCACGCTTTTCCCCCTGTTCGGGCAGAACTTTTGCAAAGGTGTGCCAGCGGCTGTCCTTGAAGGGGTCTTCCCCGAAGGTCTCATCTGCGAGCAATTTGCCGGCTTCAAGATCGGTCTGGGTGGGTGTGGGGCGTCTTAGTCCCGGCGTTGAGTACGCGCCTTTTCCGCCGAATAGGCGAAAGCGGGTGAGAGTGTCCCATTCTTTGGTATAACGGGCATCCAGGTTCCCTCCGCAATCTGCGTCAAAGAGGCGGATGTAAAACGGGACGCCCAAGCTTTCTGGAACCCGGATGAAGAGCACCTGCAAAAAGTCATCATCCCCCTCGATGGTCTGGGCCTTTGAACCGTAAGTGACCAGATGAGTCGGTTCAAGGCACAGGGCCAGCGGGGAAAACACGACCAAGCCGATCGTTGCCAAGAAAAGAGGGAATATGGTTTTGTGTGTTGTCATTTGAATTGTCCGACCTGTGTACAGGACAAAAAAAGTGAATGGGAAAGAAACTCGGCTTTTTCTGGCGGTTTGGGAATCTGTCCGTTCGGGAAAAAAGCCGGGTTCTTGCCACCCACAACTTTTTGTCCTGTACACAGTTGTCCGACAGAAGAAACCTGATTATAACGGATCTGATTCTAACGGATTTTGTGGTTGCATAGGATTTCAGGCAGCTGTGATCCCTGCAGACCGCGGATGGACGCCGATGCTCCCGCACCCTGGCCGGCCGCACAGGCCGTGGGCGTCTGTCTGCGTTCATCCGCGTTCATCTGCGGATCATGTCGGAAACCACAAAAACCGCTGATTATAACGCTTTTCGGGGAGGCCGCCTGCCCGTGAACGTGAGTGTGCCCGTGAACGTGCCCGTGAACGTGAACGTGCCCGTGAACGTGAACTTGAACGTGAACGTGAACGTGAACGTGAACTTGAATGTTCATTTGTGGGCAAGTTCGAGTTCAAGTTCAAGTATGAGTTCACGTTCAAGTTCAAGTATAAGTTCAAGTTCAAGCCTCCCCTAAATCCGTTATAATCAGAAAAACCGTTAGAACCAGTGGCATCCTTCATTTCATATGAAAGTAGTTTGCACTTTTCGGATGGAAAAAGTTTGTAGTTCCGCCTTCAGGCGGCACCACACCGCCTAAGGGCGGAACTACAAACTTTTTCGTCTCAAAAAAGTGTAAACCGATGGATGAAGGATGCCGAACCAGTAACGGATTTAGGGGAGCCATGCCTTGTGCCCCTGCTCCTGCCCCTTGCCGGCAGGGCACTTCACCTTTCAATTCTCATTTCCCTTTTGTTGCCGAGATAATCCGACAGGGTCACCTGTTTGAGTCTCACCCTTCCCCTGATGTGCTTTGGGACCTGAAACAGGCCGATGTACGCGCCCTGTCCGGATCGTGTCATCATGCCCTTATGAACATATTCTCCCACCTGTGCCGTGAAAGGGGCGATTTTCGCCAGCCCTGCCACGTCCTTTGCCTGAACCGTCACCTTTGTCTTTTCCCCGCCCTTGGCCTTTCTTGGTGAGATGTCATACCTGACAAACTGCGGGGGATCTGGGTCAAACAGCACCTCCTTTTCAAGCCAGGTGACATTTCCTGCCTGATCATAGGCTGTAAATCGAAGGGGGCTTGACACTTGGGGCTTGAAATTTGTGGTTTGAAATTTGAACCTTGAAATTTTGGGATGCTCAGTTTTTTTCAGTGGGATATCTTCTCCATTCAGGTTCAGGCGGACTCCTCCCTCAAGGCGTCCCTCAATGGTCAACCGCTTCTCGGTGATGGCAGAGGGGATATCCTTGTCAAAGCGGATGACTGGCGGTTGGTTGTCCAGTTCAATAGTGAAATGACTTTTCCTCACCTCACCCGCGCGGGTGATGACCTCTATAATAAAGGTATCCTTTTCTCCCTCTGCCTGAAGATTCATCTGAAACCGGCCTTGGGCATCCGCCATGGTCCTTGCTGAAAAGCGACGAGCGAGCGGCGAGCGGTCAGCGGTGAGCGGCAAGGGGTGAGCGGCGAGGGGCCGACGGTCACCGCCAACCGCTGGCCGCTCGTCACTGGCCGTTACCCGCTGACCCCCAACCGCTGGCCGCTCACCGCCAACCATTGGCCGCTCGCCGCTCGCCGCTCGCCGCTCGCCGCCGTTTTCAGTTACCCGCTGATCCCCAACCACTGGCCGCTCGTCGCTCGTCGCTCGCCCATCGCCGCCGTTTTCAAATGTTGAGTCGAGCGGAACTGAGGCAACGGTGATGCAACCTTTGGGATAGGTCTTTCCGGCCAAGGTGAAGTGATGATGTCTCACAAGGAACAGATGATCCCCGATTCTCCTCATCAGTGGGGCAAAGGAGAGGTCAATTTTGCCTGCCGGCAGAAAGATGACCGTCCGTTCCAGCTGGCGGACGTTGCCGGCCCGGTCTTTGGCCTGGACGACCAAACGATTCTCCCCTTCAGAGAGGGAACACCGGAACCGATAGGTCCCGTCATCCCGGCAATGGGCGATGGGCGATGGGCGAACGGCAAGAGGTGATCCTCCGCTCGCCCCCGGTTCCTGAGCTTGCCGAAGGCCCGGTTCCTGAGCTTGCCGAAGGCCCGGTTCCTGAGCTTGCCGAAGGACGCCCCTCGCCCCTTGCCCCTCGCCACAGATTATGGTCAGTGTGGCATCCGCTTCGGTGACACCGGCGATCTCCACCCGGTTTTCCGAAAGGATTGCCTGGGGTTTTGGTGAATGAATCACAAGGAACGGCGGTTCGTTGTCCGCTATGATGCGGATGAATCTCCCCTTGCTGACGCGTCCCGGAAGCTTGTCCGGATCAACGGCGGTCACCCGCCAGTAATATGCTCCCGGGCCCAGATGGCCAGGAAAGTTCCCTTTGTTCTCCGGCACCTTCTCGCTCCAGAGGACCCCTGAGAAGGCCGCGTTGTCAGAGATCTCCAAGAGGTAATCGCCGGCCCCCTTCACCGGCTCCCACGCCAGAGGGGCAGTGAGGTCAAACCGATCTTCCCCGTCAGGAGGGGCAGTGAGTCGGGGAGGAGGAAGGAGATCCCGAGGGTCCGATGGCTTCTGATTTCGGGCGACAATTGATCCCTGATTCTTTTTCAGCACCACTTTCTTCCCTTTGGCCCTGATCTCAACTTCGCCGTCATCCACCGCAAACCAAGCCACATCCTTCTCTTCATCCCGGCCCGCCCGGAACCGTCGGGAGTTGATTTTCATCTCAACTCCCTCCACTTCCAAGTGAAACGCCTCCTTGCCGGCAATCAGCGCGAGCACATCGCCGCTGATGAGGCTGACCTTTGCCTCCCCGCTGTCTTTCAGAAGGTTGGCCCGCATCTTTCGGATCAGGGCCTGCGCGTTCTCCCTCAACTGGAGTCGGCTGTCATCCCGGAAAAGGATCTCCGCGTAGGATTGGGAAAGGGTCCGCACTTTTTCCCCTTCCATAAGGATCTCATCCCGGGAAATGTCCTTCCACAGATTGTCGGATGGCCTTTTCCTGTGGACCTGTCCCCGATAATGCGCCACCCTTGCCTCAGCTGGCACATCCTGATAGGTTCTGCTGATGTTCAGGGCTTTTCGGGCCTCTTCGGCCGCGGCCGTTGCCCGATCAATCGCGTCTGACCATTTGCCAGCTTGCCGGTTTTCAATGGCACGGTCTCTGATTCCGATTGCTGAGGCAATGGCCCGGGGAGCGAATATCTTCGCGCCTGCCTCGGTTGCCTGCCGAATGAGCTGCCTCGCATTTTCCAACGCCTGGTTTGACAGAGTGATTGCCTCAACAGGGATATGAAGGGCCATTCCCGCGCGGACTTGGTCCGCGCGGGTCATATGGTTGGCGTGAAGAATGTCTTCCCACAGGTTCGGATCGCTCAGATATTCTTCAGATATCCCCCGAATGCTCTGCCCCTCCTTCACAGTGACCGTAATGGACGCGTGAACGGATGCTTTTTTCTTCTGTGCTTCAGCCCCATATCCGGCAGGATGAAATGAAAAAAGCAGGAGCGCCATGAAGCAGGAGAAGGCGGATTTATGGCAGATAATGTTCATAATGGCCTTGGTAGTTTGTAGTTCCGCCTTCAGGCGGTGTCACACCGCCTAAAGGCGAAACTACAAACTATGAAAAAGAGGATTATATGTCAAGCAGAACAATACTGGTTCCACAGATTTTGCGGTTCTGCATCATTTCAGCCGGTCAGAAAAATGGAGGCGCGCGGAGATTCGGATGGGGCTTCGCGGTCCTCTGGGTTCAAAAAACGGATTCAGACCGTTGGAATCAGGAACATCAATCTCGTTCCCATGGACAACTGACAAGTCTATTAAAGGTATGAAGCTGTGTACAGGACAAAAAGTTGGAAACAGGCGGGAAACCCGGCTTTTTTCCAGACCGACCTCCCGACCGCAAGAAAAAGCCGGGTTTCTTGGCTCAGGCATTTTTTTGTCCTGTACACAGGGTATGAAGTCACAAAATCCACATTAATGCAATGGGGTGAAGAATGTATTTCAGTGGTGGAAAATTTCGACCTATACCATCGGCGGTCGGTATTTTTATGGCCGTCGTTTGGAAAGCGCGCCTTGAAACATTTTTTTGAGTATTTTGAATTGTTTTTCTGTGTACAGGCTGTGTACAGGACAAAAAATTGGGAGTGGGAGAGAAACCCGGCTTTTTCCCAAACGGCCGACCTCCCAACTGCAAGAAAAAGCCGGGTTTCTTTTCCCCAATCACTTTTTTTGTCCTGTAACTGTGTACAGGACAAAAAAATCGGGAACAGGCGAGAAACCCGGCTTTTTCCCAAATGGGCCGACCTCCCGACCGCAAGAAAAAGCCGGGTTTCTTTCCCCAATCACTTTTTTTGTCCTGTACTCAGACACAGTAATCATAAATAATCATATGCAAAGATTGTGCCAGCAAGTTGTGTACAGGACAAAAAAATGATCTGGGAAAGAAACCCGGATTTTTCTCACAGTTGAAAAGTCGGCCCGTTGGAAAAAAGCCGGGTTTCTTGTCCTGTACACAAAAGTATCATTTGGTCCCGCGGTGCCAGCTTGAACCGCGGATTACCGCTGATTACGTGGATTACGCTGATTTTTTCAAGCCGTCGCTTACCACTGATTACGTGGATTACGCTGATTCTTTCAAGCCGTCGCTTTGGGCCTTCGGCTCGCGCCGGGCACCTATAAATTTTTTCTTGGTTTCTTTTCCGAGCCGCGCGAGGGCGCCTACGTGGATTACGCTGATTTTTTCAAGCCGTCGCTT
Organism: Desulfobacterales bacterium; assembly: GCA_029940115.1. Lineage (GTDB taxonomy): Bacteria > Desulfobacterota > Desulfobacteria > Desulfobacterales > 4be13 > JAOZRQ01. Next base: position 3,789 of record JAOZRQ010000134.1, on the reverse strand, counting down.
TGGGCCTTCGGCTCGCGCCGGGCGCCTATAAATTTTTTCTTGGTTTCTTTTCCAAGCCGCGCGAGGGCACCTTGCGAATTGCGGAAATACTTTACGTTTCCGCTCTGGGACTTGATGGAAGCTCAACCAAAGGAGTGCAAAAGAAGGTGGTTTCGTTGTTCTGCGGCCTCCGGTGGTTCGGGATTCGTTGTCTTTCAGTTTCATGCGTTTGCAGCCTTCTTTTGCGTTTCATCGTTGCGGGCCGTGTGTTTCGGACATTTTTTGGGTGAGGCCCTTGTCTATGCATGACAGCGGATTCGAGGATTAAGCGGATTGAGCCTTACAGATTCGGGGGCTCAAGCAAAAGGAGCGCAAAGATGGCCAATGGTTGTCGCCTTCCCGTCCCAAAAGACAATCTTTGCGCCCAACCCCACACGCACAACCGGCATCTGGGCAAGGCGACCGCGAAGCACGTCGGATCGCCTTCGAGGAGCCGCCACGTCATATTTCTGGTTCTGACGGTTTTTGTGGTTTCCGACATGATCCGCAGATGAACGCGGATGAACGCAGACAGACGCCCACGGCCTGTGAAGCCGGCCAGGGTGCGGGAGCATCCGCGTTCATCCGCGGTCTGCAGGGATCACAGCTGTCTGAAATCCTATGCAAGCACAAAATCCGTTAGAATCAGATTTGTTCTACTCTCCGGTCATGGTTGCCAGTTTCTGGACAAACCCGTTCATATGCTCTGCCTGGGCGTTCATTTCCTGGGAAGCGCCTGCCAGATCCTCGGCGCTGGCAGCATTCTGTTGCACTACTGTGTCTGTTTCAGCCACGGATATGTTGATTTGGGCGATACCTTGAGCCTGTTCCTTTGAATTTGCAGAAATTTCGCCAACCAGTTCGTCCACCTTGCGAGCGCCTGTTTCCATCTTGACGAATGCCTCATTTGTCGCTGAAATCACATTCAGCCCTTTCTGTACCTTCTCAACGGTATTTTCAATAAGTTCTGCGGTATTCTTTGCAGCGTCCCCTGATCTCACGGCAAGACGTTTCACTTCATCGGCCACCACCGCAAATCCCGCTCCGGCCTCACCTGCCCTGGCTGCTTCCACGGCTGCGTTCAGGCCAAGGAGTCTGGTCTGAAATGCAAGTTCATCAATGATTCTGATGATCTTTCGGGTTTCCTCGCTTGCTTGGGAGATTTCTTCAAAAAATCGGGTCAGCCGGATCATGGAAGCATTTGCGTCTTTTATGTCCCTGTCGGATTCTTTTACGATACGGTCTGCAAAACCCGCGTTATCCGCATTTCGCTGGGTCATGGAAGATGTTTCTTCCAAGGATGATGATGTCTCTTCCAAAGATGACGCTTGGTCCGAAGCTTTTTCCGAGAGCTGCTGGCTTGAGGATAATACCTGGCCGGAAAGAGCGGATACCTGTTCAGAGGCATTTCTGAGTTCCATAATGACCCGGTTCAAAGATTTGCCGACAAAACGGCTCATAAAAAAACCAAGAATCACAATCGGCAGGCTGACAAGGAAGATGATCAGGTTTGACATTCTTGCTCCGGAGAGCTGTTTTTTCAGGGCCTGCGCTGAGTCTTCAGTTGTCTTCACGATACGCGTGTCTGTTTCATCCATCACTTTCAGCAGACTTTCTTTTTCTTTCTGCATCTCATTCAACCGCTCGTCCAGTTCGCTGCCGATCTTGTGAAATTGTGACACTTTTTCTTTATATCTCTGAGCTTGGCTGATGAGCTGTGTGCCATACTTGGCAATATCCGGTTCGGAAGCAGTTATGGTATGCAATTTCGGCATGAGTTTGTCAATCAATCCCAAAACAAGATGATGCTCCTCATCCTCGGATGATTTGAAATGTTCCAATCCTGACTCGGAAAACTGCAATTTGATTTCAAGAAGGGATTTCTCATACCCAGTGATCAGATGAACCAACTGTTCCATGCCAGACGCATCTTCACCTTCCATTATCAGGCTGACTATCTTTTCGGAAACAGTTTCCCCCAGCGAGTCCAAGATGTTGTCAAGCGTCTCGCTGATCCTGTTCATTTCTTGGCGGGCTTGGTTTACCATTACACATTGTGTGAGAACTTCCCGGATTTTTTGGTCAAATCCGCCCAAGGATTCTTTCAACCGCACATCTCCGCTCACTTGCATGATCGCAGTTGTCCTATTCATAAGGGGTTCACCCTCGGTTTTCAAAAATTCGTCGTTCCCATAGAATGTGCTTATCAGAAGATTCATGTCTGCAAACACCCGTGCAAGTTCCCTTCCTGTCCGGGCATTCTCGGCAATCTGCCTATTTTGTCTGGCAAATACCGTCATCACCATGTCTTCTGCGTACCAGGAGGAAAGGAACACAATAATGATGTTCACGACAAAGGCAACGCAGACAAGCCCACTGACCAACATGAGTTTTGCAATGATATTTTTGTGAAATAATAACGACAGTTTCTTCATCTTTTTCTCCTTTAAGGAGTTAAGGGTTAAGGGTTAAGGGTTAAGAGTAAAGGGTTAAGAGGGGTTAAGGGTTCATATGCTCCGTGAACAGGGCGGTCAGAGCCTGTGAACGAGTAACCCTTAACCCTTAACCCTTCACCCTTCACCCTTCATCCTTCACCCTTTCTCTCACTTCTCTGTTTTCACCACTTCGGCACCGAGCAGAAAATCAGCCCTGGGGCGTATTCCCAATGCTTTAAGAGCCGTCACATTGATTACCCGCTTTCCGTTATAATTCCGGGTGATCGGAATCTCGGAAACTGGCGTTCCCTGCATTGCCTTCAGGAGCATTTCGGCGGCTGTCTTGCCCTGTTCCTGACCAGTTTGCTGCACAGCGCACAAGGTTCCATATTTAACCTCATATCCGGTATAAGCGATTGCAGGCTTGCCGAAAGCCTTCAGTACAGTCTGTATGGCCTCTTTGTTGTCAACAGGCCTGCCGTGCTCATCGGATATTCCGTGTAAAGTTGACAATAGCAACATATCGCATTGCCCACGGAGTTTTTTTGCCATTGAGATCGCCTCTTTAAGCGTATTCGGCTCTTCAGACGCAACGAACCTTGCCACATACCTGTCTGATTCGCTTTGAACCTGTTTCAACATCGCATTTCCTGTGGGGCTTTTCTTTATCATAAATCCAAAGGTTTTCAGCGACGGAATGATCTGCTGTGCAAGCGCGACTGACTCGGCAATATGGATCCGTTCCAGAATCCCCGAAACATTTGAGGCAGGGTATCCATATTTTTCAGCATCGGCATTGACCCCGCAGAACATCACCGGGGTTTTCACTTTGCCCTTCATGTAAGGGACAACAAACATGGACTGGGCATTGTCGTCAGCGGCAATGACCCCGTCAGGCTGGAATTCCCTGTAAAGCGCGTAAGCCTCCTCGGCTTTCTGAGGACCGCCTTTCAGATTGCCTTTCGTATCCATATAAAAGTACCTGACCTCATGTTCGCCGGCCAGAACGGAATCTATGCCTTCCTTCATTTCCTGAACCCAGGGATATGTCTCCTCATAGCTCATGACCACCAGCACCTTGAACGGGGCAGCGTGTCCCACTGCGGGAAACAGCCCCCACATACAGACCGCAGCCACTGCCATAAGACAATTCAAACTTTTTTTCATAATCTCCTCCTTTTATAAAGGGTTAAGGGGTTAAGGGTTAAGGGTTAAGGGGTTAAGGGTTAAGGAGTTAAGGGGTTAAGGAGTTAAGGGGTTAAGGAGTTAAGGAGTTAAGGAGTTAAGGGGTTAAGGGGTTAAGGGGTTAAGGGGTTAAGGGTTTACTCGTTCACAG
>JAOZRQ010000616.1 GCA_029940115.1 Desulfobacterales bacterium | reverse complement strand
AAAAGTGGTTTGCACTTTTCGGATGGGAAAAGTTTGTGGTTCCGCCTCTCGGCGGTGCCACACCGCCGAGAGGCGGAACCACAAACTTTTTCGTCTCAAAAAACTGTAAACTGATGGATGAAGGATGCCCAAGTCTTTTCGAAAAACCTGGTTTCTTGAATGCCCGACCTAATCCCTATCCTCTCGGTTGCTCCGGGAAAATCGTCTCTGGGGAAATATCACCAGTTTTCGGTAAAAGCCATCCCCCATGCTCTGGGTTCTGACGTCATTGTCATCCTTCAGGGCGATGTGGACGATTCTCCTGTCATGGGCGTTCAACTGCCCGATGGTCACTGGCTTGCCGATGCGTTTCGCCTTTTCCGAAAGACGTGCGGCAAGGCTTTCCAGCTTCGCCTTTTGGCTGTCGAGATACCCTTCGACATCGATCTGTATGCGGACCCGTTTGGAGCTGCGCTTGTTGATGATCTTGTCAACGAGATACTGAATCGCCTCAAGGGTCTGGCCGCGTTTGCCGATGAGGACGGCGGTGTTGCCGCCTTCCACATTGAAGAAGATTCGCTCCGGAGTTTCTCTGACCGATATTTTTGCGTCCGCTGTGATAAAGTCCACGATGCGTTGCAGCGCCTCTCTGCCGACTTCCGAAGGAGCTTCGGGGAACGTCTCTGCCTTATGGCCTTCAAATGTTTCCTGTACCAGTGAGGAGGCCTCTCTTTTTGCTGCCGCGGCTTGTCGCTCGATGTCTGCTGTGCGGCTGGCTTTCTCCGCAACAGGTCCGGAAAGGGCTTTTGTGACTGCCGATGCCGGTGATGTGACACGAATTTTCGATTTCTTGATCCCCACCAGACCGAAAATTCCGGTGGAGCCGTAAGAAATCACGTCATATTTCAGTTTTTCCTTGGATATGTTCAGCGTTTTGCACGCTTTGTCGACTGCCTTTTCGACAGTCTTGCCTTCAAACTCTAAGAAGGGCGACATGTTCATAACCTCCTTCAAGCGAAACGTGGTGCGTGATGCGTGAGACGAATCACGCTTCACGAATCACGCTTCACGAATCACGCTTCACGAATCACGGTTCACTCTTCCCTCAACCAAGTATCCGTGACCGAACAAGTTTTCCATTCCCCGCTCCTGAAGGAACCTGTCCCTGACGTCTTTTGTCAGGGATTGACGCTCATTCTGGGCCTTTGGCGGCAGGCGGTTCGGACTTCGACGTGAGCTCAGTCGAACGATTTGCCAATCCCCGGCAAAAGATGTCGGGACAAGTCCAAACCGAGCGCGGGGATGTCATTTGCTCACAGGTACTAAGTCGGTTTCTTTGAAATGTAGTACTGTTGCGAAATCGACAGAATGTTGTTTGTCAGCCAGTATAAGACCAGCCCCGATGAGAAATTGACGAAGATCACGGTGAATACAATCGGCATGAGCATCATCAGCTTGGCCTGTGCGGGGTCGCCCGGTGGCGGTGACATTTTTTGTTGCAACAACATGGTGGCTCCCATCACAATTGTCAGAACCGGAATGCCGATGGGAGGTTCCATGACCGAACTGATGAAGGGCACGTTTCCGAAATCAAACAGGCGGTCCGGTGAGGAGAGATCATTGACCCACCCCACAAAGGGCGCGTGTCTGAGCTCTATGGCCTCATACAACATCCTGTAGAGCGCGATGAATATCGGTATCTGAAGAATCATGGGCAGGCATCCCCCCATGGGATTGACCTTGTATGTCTTGTACAGATTCATCATCTCCTGATTCATCCGCTTCTTGTCATCCTTGTGTTTTTCCCTGATTTCAGTCATCAGCGGCTGAATCTTCTTCATCTCGTTCATGGATTTGTAACTCTTGTTTCCCAAGGGCCAGAGGATCAGCTTGATGCCCACCGTCAGAATGATGATCGCGATGCCATAATTCGGAATGAATCCGTACAGGAAGTTCATGATCAACAGGCAGGGCTTGGCAATGACGTCAAACCATCCGAAATCAATGGCCCGGTCCAGTCCGTAATGGGATTTGGCGGCATGTTTCAGAATCAGGGGCTGATGCTGGCTGGCCTGATCTTCTCCGATGGCAGTTGCCAGATCCTTCTCAAAGGCTTCTTGGCTCGCATATCGGTGGTCTTCCAAGTCTCTCAGTCCCGCACCGACATCTTCGGGAAGCCCTTTCGCCCTCAGCTTCTCCAGATCGGATTCGGTCAACCGGAACCGCTCCAGCTTGCTCAGTATGCTCAGGCTTTTGGGACCGATGAAAAGATCAAATTCAAAACGCTTCTGGGTCTCAGGATTGATGTCAACGAGAGGATGCACATACCGGTTTTCCAGCACATCATCCTTCACAGAGAGACGCATTGTCGCATCCCCAGGGACGGTCGGAATGATGGCCGATGTGAAATACCGGTCTTCAATGGCAATCCATTTCAGATGTCCCCTGTATTCGCTTTTATCCTCGATGTCCCCGATCGTCACCTGCTCCAAGCTGTTGTTGATGAATGCGCTCGGTCCTTCAAAACTGTATGAGCTGGTTTTGGGGACCACATTGGCCAGGGACAATGTCAGGCTGTCCCGAACCACCCGGTCAGAACCGTTTTTCAGGGTCACGGCAAGACCGATCAGATAGGTTTCAGGTGAAAAAAGGAAACGCTTTTCAAGCACAATCCCCTCAGCAGATCGCCACGAGAAGGAGATGACCGCAGGTTGGGTGAGAACATCTGTCATATCAGACTGAATGTCTGCTGAAAACAGGGCCGATTCCAGTTCGGGGACGCTGTTGCCGAGGAATCCGGTCCGGAGGAGGCCATGGATTTTTGGAGGAATCATCTCTTTCAAAGGGGAATCATCACCCACTCTCTCCTTGTAATCTCTCAGCACAACGCTTTGAAACAGGGCCCCTTTTTCTGATATCCGCACACTGTAAAACGGCGTGTTCACCGTGATGGTCCGGCCCTGCGCCGACGGGAGAGATGCTGCGGGATCCGTTGCAGGTTCACTCTCTTTTGCATAAGGTGCCTCTTTTGCCACATAGGGATCCTCTTTTTTCATCACCTGCTCAGATGGCGGGCTTTGTTCGGGTCTGTGGACAGGTTTCTTTTCCACAAAGAAGAATTCCCATACAAGAAAGATAAGAAAAGAAAGGGCTATGGCCAGAAATAATCGAGCTTGTTCCATATTTTCTCCTAAATTCAGATTCAAAAAAGCAAAACGGCCCTCTGATGTCCCATGGGGCATTTCCCAAAAAACGATTCAGATTCAAAAAAGCAAAACGACCCTCTGATGTCCCCATGGGGCATTTCCCCAAAAACGATTTTCAGCAGAAACCCGGTTTTCTGACACAGCACCGAGATATGAGTGCCATATCCCCTGAAACCGGGTTTCTTTGTGCCGATTTTCGGCATCCTTCCCAAAGCGTGATCAGCGGTCAGCGGGTCTCTCAGGGACAGGATCCATTCCTCCTGGGTGAAAGGGGTGGCACTTCAGGAGTCTTTTTGAAGAAAGGAATGATCCTTTAATTAGACCATGACGTGCAATGGCCTGATAAGCATACTCAGAGCATGTGGGACAAAAACGACATGTCGGTCTGAGCACAGGGGAGAGCATATGTTGGTATGCCCTGATAAGCATCAATATAAGGGATCTCATTTGGAAAGTGGTCCGTTGGTTGTTGCAACATTCACGAGTCTCATTCTCCCGCTCCTGCCGGAACCTGTCCCTGACATCTTTTGTCAGGGATTGACGATCATTCTGGGCCTTTGGCGGCAGGTTCGGATTTGTCAATCGTTCGACGGCTCGACTGAGCTCGCCGAAGTCTGAGCT
>JAOZRQ010000133.1:5354-14162 GCA_029940115.1 Desulfobacterales bacterium | reverse complement strand
GCAGTCCGCCGGCAGGCATCAGCTCCTCCTCCGTCTGATAGGCATAGGGGTTCGGGTCCCAGTCCGATCCGATCTCCGGCGGAATCCATGCCGGTCGTTCAGTGAACTCAACCTCCATTTTCAACGCGACACTCATTGCCATTGTCACACCTCCTTTTCATCCTTCACTTCAGCCCAGTTCTTCCCGTGGGCCACATTCACCTTGAGCGGGACATTCAGTTCCCATATGCCTTCCATGATTTCTTTGACGAGCTTTTTTGTCAGCTCCACCTCATGGGCTGGGGATTCAAAGACCAGCTCGTCATGCACGGTGAGCAACATCTCGGATTCAAGGCCCTTTTCCGAAATCGCGGCATCCACCCGGATCATGGCGAGCTTGATCAGATCCGCCGCGGTCCCTTGGATCGGGGTGTTGACCGCGGTCCGCTCGGCGAACTTGCGAATGTTGCTGTTGGAACTGTTGATGTCCGGCAACAAGCGGATCCGTCTTAGGAGGGTGCTGGTCCGTCGGGTCTTTCCGCACTCGGCGATGGTCCGCTCGATGAAGCGCTGGACACCCCTGTATCTGCCAAAATAGTTGTCAATGTACGTCTTTGCCATCCCCCGGCTGATCCCGAGGGCTTTGGAAAGCCCGAACGCGCTCATGCCGTAAATGATGCCGAAGTTGATCGCCTTGGCCTGGTGCCGCAGTTCTGGAGAGACCATCTCCGGATTGAGCTGGAAGACCTCGGCCGCGGTGCGGGTGTGGATATCCTCCTCGTCCGCAAAGGAGCGGCTCAGGATCGGATCTTTGGAATAATGCGCGAGGATCCGGAGCTCGATCTGGGAATAATCGGCTGAGATCAGGGTCCACCCCTCTTTGGGGATAAACGCACTCCGGATCGCCCTCCCCTCGGCATCACGGATCGGGATGTTCTGGAGGTTCGGATCCGAGCTGCTGAGGCGGCCCGTGGCGGTGACGGTCTGGTTGTATGAGGTATGGACGCGGTCGGTCGTCTTGCTGATCAGCTTGAGCAGCGCGTCGGTGTATGTCGATTTCAGCTTGGCCAAGGTCCGGTGCCGCAAGATCAGGGCAGGGAGTTCATGCTGGGTCGCCAGCTCTGTCAGCACCTCCACATCGGTGGAATAGGCGGTCCTCTTCTTGGTCTTTTTCTTGGTGGGCAGGTTCAGCTTTTCAAAGAGGATATGCCCCAACTGCTGAGATGAGTTGATGTTGAAGGTTTTTCCCGCAAGGGCATGAATGTCGCTTTCAAGGGTGCTCAACTGGTGTTCAAAGGACGTTGACAGTTCCCTGAGCCGCTCCTTGTCGAGAGAGACCCCTCGCATCTCCATTCTCATCAGGACTGGGACAAGGGGCATCTCCACCTTTTCCATGAGCTCGGCAAGGCCCACCGTTTCCAGCTCGGGCCCCAAAACATGGCAGGCCATCAGCGTCATGTCCGCATCCTCGCATGCATAGGGAAACGCCCGCTCCATGGGGGCCTTGTTGAAGCCGATGTTCTTCTTGCCCGCGGCCTCCTCGTAGGTGATCTTCCGGTGATCCAGAAAGTCGAGCGCGATCTGATCCAAGTTGTGGGCCCGCTTGGAGGGGTTCAGCAGATAGGAGCCAAGCATGGTGTCGAAGACGACGCCGGCCAGGCGCACCCCATGACGTTCCAGCACCATCTGATCATACTTGATGTTCTGTCCCACTTTTCTGATGTCCGGGTTCTCCAGCAGGGGCCGCAATGTCGCCAGAACATCTGAAAGTCTCAACTGCTCTGGCGCGCCCACATAATCGTGACAGCAGGGGATGTAAACCGCCTCATCCGGCTTTACCGAAAAGGAGAGCCCCACCAGCTTCGCGTTCATCGGATTCCGGGAGGTGGTTTCGGTGTCGAGAGAGAAAATGTCCGAAGATTCAAGGCGCGTCAGCAAGTCCAACAGCGCGTCCATGTCATAGATCGCCCTGTAATCCTTCTTGGACAGATCCGATGGGATTGGAAATGCCTTCTGAAGTTGAATGAATTCGAGTTCCTTGAACAGCTTGAAGAGCCTCAGATTGTCCGGGGGCTTCCGTCTGAATGCTTCGGGCCTGAATTCGAGGGGAGCGGTGAGGTTTATGGTGACCAACTCCCTGCTCAGAAGGGCCTGATCCTTGTACGTGATCAGGTTTTCCTGCTGCTTTTTCTTCTTGATGTCATACACCCGTTCATACACCCCTTCCATGCTCCCGAAACGCTGGATCAGGGAGAGCGCGGTCTTCTGGCCGATTCCCGGGATTCCGGGGATGTTGTCAGACGTGTCCCCGGACAGGCCCATGACATCAATGATCTGGTCCGGTTCAACCCCGAATGTCTCTCGGACCACATGGATATCTGTGGCTTTCTCCTTCATGGGGTCCCAGAGGGTGACCGCTTCTGTGACCAGTTGGAAGAAATCCTTGTCCCCTGTCACCAGAACCACAGAAAACCCCGCGTCCTCGGCCATGCGGGCAAGGGTCCCCATCAGGTCATCCGCTTCGTATCCGGTCATTTCGATGACGGGGATGGTGAAGCCGGCTGTGATATCCTTGACATAAGGGATCTGGAGGGCCATGTCCTCCGGCATGGGGGGCCGGTTCGCCTTGTACGCCGCATACATGTCATGCCGGAATGTCTTTCCTTTCGCGTCAAAGAGCATCGCGAGATATTCCGGATCCTTCTCCTCAGTCAGCTTGACCAGCATCTTGGCGAACCCGAGCGCCGCGTTGGTGGGAAACCCCTTTGAGTTGGTCAGCCCCCGGATCGCATGATAGGCCCGATAAATATAGGCTGTGCCGTCAATCAGATATACTGTTTTTTTCATGAATTCTCCTCAACACCTGCCGGGAATGTTCAGATTCAAGTTCACGTCCACAAGGAATTGGCAAATCTCAGCAGATCTGCTGAAGCTCCCTTTTCAAGCATTGAACTACTACACCACTTTGTAAGTTCGTACCCCCCACTCGGCTCGGATTGGCAGATCCGAGCCGCCGGATTTGGCAATCCGGCGGGAGCCGAAGGGGGTGACGAACTTATGAATTGCTGTACTACCATATAATCGCATGAAAAACAATGGTTGGTTCGCTCGGCTCAGACTTCGGCGAGCTCAGACTTCGGCGAGCTCAGTCGAACGAGGGGTACGGACTTGACTTACGCCTTTGTGTGAGGGATAAAATTCTGGAAAGCTTTTGGCCTGTGTGGTTAAGAGGCGAAGGGCGGGTGTGAGGCACAAAATCCTGGAAAGTTTTTGGCCGGACACTTACGAACTTTTTCTGAGCCAATCAACACCAATTGAGACAAAGAAGGCGGTCGCGCCGACCATGATGATCGTTGCCCCCGAGGTCAGGTTGAAGGCATATGAGAGCCAGAGGCCGATCAGGGTGAACAACACATTCAGACCCACCGAAAAGAGCATCATTTCAAAGAGAGATGCCACATATTTTTCGGCAATGTAAGGCGAGATGGTCAGCAGCGCGATGATCAGAATCAGGCCGGCCACACGGATGATCATCACCACAGAGACGGCGATCATCCCGAGAAGCAGGAAATAGAGAAGCGTTACCGGGACCCCCTTGACTTGGGCAAACTCCTCGTCATAGGAGATGACCAGAAAGTCGTGATAGAAATACCAGACAATCAGAATGATCCCGACACTCAGCAGGAGCAACAACCGGATATCCGATGGGGGAACCGTCAGGATGCTTCCGAAAAGATAGCTCATCAGATCCACATGGTAGCCAGGGGTCAGATCAATCAGGATCACGCCCAGCGCCATTCCCGCGGCCCAGAGCACACCGATGACGGTATCGGATCGGTGCCGGGCCTTCAAGGTGACAGCGGCCATCACCATGGCGGTGAGGAGGGCGAATCCGAGGGTGCCGGCCATGTAAGGCAGACCGAAGAAGAACGCGATCCCGATGCCGCCGTAGGCCGCGTGTGCGATGCCGCCAGAGATGAACACGATTCGGTTGACCACCACCAGTGTCCCGATCATGCCGCATATCACGCTGGCCAAGAGACCGGCCAAGAGGGCGGTTTGCATGAACTCAAATTGAAGGGCCTCAAACATCATCAGAAATCCTCGTGTTTACGCAACACCCGATGGGGCACGGTTCCGTGGGCAACCAGCTCCACCGGGCAACAATACATCTCCACCATCTCCTGAGTGACCTCGGCCGCGCCGTGGTAGTGGAGATGCTTGTTCACACATGCGACCGATTTGACATAACTGGAAATCATCATCAGATCATGGCTGACCACAAGGATGGTGGTCTGTTCATTCAGTTCCCTCAGAAGCTGGTAAAATTCTGTCTGCCCCTTTGAGTCAACGCTCGCGGTCGGTTCGTCCAGAAAGAGGATATCCGGGTCATTCACAATGGCCCTGGCAATGAAGACTCGCTGGCGCTGTCCTCCGGAAAGTTCTCCGATGCGACGGCTCCGGTATTCCCACATCCCGAGCTGTTCCAGGGATTTTTGCACCGCGATTCTGTCCGCGGCTGAATACCCGGACCGGCCCTTTCGGGCTCCCAGCCTTCCCATCAGCACCACATCTGTGACCGACACCGGAAAACTTTTGTTGAAGCCGATCCCCTGAGGCACATAGCCGATGCGGCGGGCCGCTTCTCGGGGCGGCTTTCCCATGATGCTCACGGTTCCCTGGTCCGGCTTCAGCAGACCGAGCATCAGCTTCACCAACGTGGTTTTGCCGCCGCCGTTGGGCCCGATCAGCACGGTGAAGTTCTTCTCATCAATTCTGAGATCCACCTCTTTCAGGACAGTGTGCCCGTTATATGAGAACCACAGGTCTTTGACTTCTATCATGGGTGAATTCATTTGTGAGCTCCAAGGGGAGTTGCGAATTTGAAAAATGGTGTGCCAGCTTACAGCTGTCGCAGTGCCGTCTTGAATTTGGCCGCAACTTGACGCAGGTTGTCGGCCCAGTTCAGGGCCAGCGGGTCTGCAAACGCGACTCGCCCCTGAATGGCCGTTGCAATCACCCGGGCGTTTGTGGAGGAAAATTGGGGCTGAACAAAGATCACCTTGATTCCCCGTTTCCTCGCGTAGCGGATGAGTCCCTGAAGTTCCGCAGGTTTGGGGGACTTCCCCTCAATTTCAATTGGAACCTGTTCAAGGCCGTACCCATGGGCAAAGCATCCCCATGAGGGATGAAAGACCATGAACTCGTGAGAATTCCCCGCTTCGGCAAAAATCCCTCTGATCTCGGCATCAAGATCAACAATCTCCATGATGAACGCCTTGTAGTTCGCCTCATAAGCCGCACGATGACCCGGATCCGTGGCAGTCAGTCCGTTCAGGATGTTCCGGGCCTGAATCATCACAAGGGGCGGAGAGAGCCAGATATGCGGATCAGCTGTGCCTTGATGGTGATCCGCCTCTTTATGGTCCTTTTCCGCCTGATGAGGAAGACTGGTTTTCATGGGAGGCCTTTCCACCCCGTCTTGGGTGCGGACCAGAAGCATGTCCGGGTTCGCGGAGATGATCTTCTCCATCCACGGCGTTTCAAACGGAACCCCGATGGCATAATAGATCCTCGCCTTGGAAAGCGCGACCATCTGTTTCGGTTTCGGTTCATATGTCGCGGGGCTGGCCCCGGGTTCCACCATCACCGAAACATGGACAAACTTGCCCCCTATTTTTTCCACAAAAAATTTCTGAGGAACAATGCTCACAAAGACCGGGACCGGCCCGGTGGCGATGGCTCCTGAAGGTGTGCAAAGCATGCACAAAAGAATGATCCCGCTGATAAGAGGATGTATCATAATGGTCACCTGGGTTTCTGGGTTCTGGACAAAAGGTTCTGGAGTCACGCATCACGTCCCACGCATCACGTCTCACGCATCACGTCTCACGTTTCTGGAATATGCAACTGATTGGCATAATTGTCAAGGAAATCCCATTCAGCAATCTTTGGGTCGGCTTGGAAAAGGTTTTTTTTTGGGGACTTGAAAGGGGCTTTTGGGGAAACGAAAATTTGATGTCAACAGATCACGAGGAGATGTGAATCGGGGGTTGTTCCTTAACATAATGAGAGGATGAATTTGCAGGTTGGCAGTTCTGCTGATTTCCAAAGGTGGTGCCGGGGGCGAGACTCGAACTCGCATGGGCGAAAGCCCGGAGGATTTTGAGTCCTCTGCGTCTACCAATTTCACCACCCCGGCACAGATAACCCTTTACTATCTTAAACTGGAACGCATGTCAACAGAAAAAATGCCATCCCTCAATTTTTTTTTCATCTGTGTTCTCAAAAAGAAAAATGGTGTCTCTTGACCGAATAAAAGAAACCAAGTTTTGGCATCTTTCATTTTGCCTGAAATGTGAACCCATAAGTACCTGGCCATATGTTTTCAGGTGTCTGCATATGAGGGGCAACCTTCCCATTGTGAGCCGCAGATGGACGCAGATGAACGCGGACGGCGGACTCATCCGCGTCCATCCGCGGTTTGCGGGAGTTGTCCTCCCAAGAAAAATCCCGGAAAACTTTTGGCCGGGTACTTAAATGAAAGATGCCCAAGTTTTTTTGAAAAAACTTGGGTTCTCTTGGAGAAACCGGGTTTTTTTGTTCTTTCACAAATGAAGGATGCCCCGAAATTTTAAAAAAGAGGTGAGTTTCATCATTTAATATGCTATATTACAAAGAAAGTCGGTTTCTGACATAATGCCGCGTTCCCCGATGGAAGATGTCGTGGAGACCTGATCGCCCAATCCCTGAGGCGGAACCAGCTTTCTTTGTGAACTGATGGCCGAGAAACCGGCATCTTTCATTTATGGGTTCACATTCCAGTTTGCAGTTCCGCCCTCAGGCGGTGCGAGACCGCCTGAAGGCGGAACTGCAAACTGAAAAGTGTGAGCCACCTTTCAGGCAAAATGAAAGATGCCGAGAAACCCAGTCTTTTCAAAAATCTTGGTTTCTTGGACCTCCGGAAAATAAGGATTCAACGTGTGCCATCATGTCCATCCGAATGATTGCAAAGGACCTTTACCACCTGATGAAACAGGTGGAAGATGTGGAGAAGCAGATGACAAACGCCTCCTTTGAAAGGCAGGAGAGGCTGAAGGAGAAACTTCGGAAACTGAAAGCCGAGAGAGATCGGATGCATAGGATGCTGGAAGGGGCAAAGTCTTAGCTGTAAACTCTAGAAGGTGTTTGAAACCGTGTGCCCTGCCCTTTGCCCGTGCCCGAAACCACCACAGATGTGGCAGGGGCAAGGGCACGGGGAGTTTTCAAACACCTTCTAAGCGCCTTCCATATTATGGACATGTACCGTCAGGCTGGCGGAGAATCGCATCATGGAGAAGCGGGCAGAAGGAACCACCATCCTGACCATCGTGCATCATCGGAACCTGCGTATCTCAAAAAAAACCGTGGGACTGGGTTTCTCTGTCATCGTTCGTATTCCTTAATGGAGAGAGATGAACCCGCGTCAGACACACATACTTATCGTCGAAGATGAAGACATGCTCCGCATCAACCTTGAGGATTTCCTTGAAGACGAGGGGTTCTGTGTGAAATCGTCGGGTAGCGGAGAGGCAGCGCTTGAGATGCTGTATGAGGAATCCTTTGACCTGCTTGTCGCAGATATGCGGTTGCCCGGAATTGACGGAAACACATTTGTCAGGGAGGCAAAAAAGATACAGCAAGGGCACGAGACATGGTGATTTATGAATGAGACAAAGATATCAGTACTCTGTATTGATGATGAGGAGATGATTCGCTGGACCATCGGGGATTACTTGGAAGATTCGGGCTATCAGGTGTTCAAGGCCGAAAACGGAAGAGTGGGGCTTGAGGCGTTTCGCGAGCAGAAGCCGGATATCATTCTTGTGGATCTGATGATGCCGGAAGTTGACGGATTTGAGGTCTTGTCCAAGGTGAAAGAGGAGTCGCCGGACATTCCGGTGGTGGTGGTCTCCGGAACCGGGGTCATTCAAGATGTCATTGAAGCCATCCGGTTGGGCGCGTGGGACTATCTCACCAAGCCGATCCAAGATTTGGCCGTCTTGGAGCATGTGGTGACAAAGACTCTGGAAAAGGCGAGCCTGATCCGGGAAAATGAGGAATACAAGAAGGAACTTGAAAAGAAGGTCCAAGAGAGAACCCTGGCCTTGGAAAAAAGCAACGCCCAGCTCAGGGGCACTCTTCGGGAAACGGTGAACGCGCTCTCTGTGATGACCGACAAAAGAGATCCCTACACATCAGGCCATCAGAAACGGGTCTCGATTCTGGCGCTGGCCATCGGAGAGGGGATGGGGCTTTCCGAGGAAAACATGGAGGCGATTCGGATTGCGGGTCTGCTCCACGATATCGGGAAAATCTATGTGCCAGCCGAATTTCTCTCAAAGCCGACCCGTCTCGAATACGAGGAGATGGAGGTGATCAAGAAGCACTCCTTCATGGGGTACGATATCCTGATGAACATCAACTTTCCCTACCCCATCGCGGAGATTGTCTATCAGCACCATGAACGCCTTGACGGATCCGGTTATCCCCGAGGGCTGAATGGAGACGACATTCTGTTTGAGGCGAAGATCATCGCGATATCGGATGTTGTCGAGGCCATGTCCTCCCACAGACCGTACCGGCCTGCCCTTGACGTGGAGATGGCGGTCCAGGAGATCACAAAAAACAAAGGCGAAAAATATTGTGCGGAATGCGCGGATGTGTTCCTTGAACTTTACAGCAAGGACTCGGGGAAGATAAGGAAACTGTTTGTATGATAAGGACAAAGAAACCCGGCTTTTTCTCGCAGTTGGGGGATTCCGCCTGTTTGGGAAAAAGCCGGGTTTC
>JAOZRQ010000133.1:0-5254 GCA_029940115.1 Desulfobacterales bacterium | reverse complement strand
CCGGCTTTTTCTCGCAGTTGGGGGATTCCGCCTGTTTGGGAAAAAGCCGGGTTTCCCGCCCTTCGCGACGTTTTGTCCTGTACACAGATAATAAGGATGAAGAATGAAGGATGAAATATGAATATGTTTCATCCTTCATCCTTCCATCTGCCAGAGGTCAGCTCATCATGAAACCATTCCCCAGATTGTTCCAGTCAGGTACAAGCATCACCAAAAAGCTCCTTTTCATGAACCTGATGATATTCATCGTATTCGGAATCATCACGGGGATCATGCTTATGACCTTTCACAACATCGAAGACCTCATGGTGGAAGTCATGGAGAAAAACGTCAGCGATGTGATGGCCAACGCGCAAACCGGAAAGGCCCTTTCCAGTCTGTTTGACAAGACCCATCTGCTGATCAGCACATTTTACAGAGAAGACAACTGGCAAGCAGAAGGGGAATTTTTATTGGAAAAAACAGATCATCTTTCACTTCAGACCACAAACAGGGAGATGGGAGACGCGCTCCGAAGTTTCAAGACCAACTTGGCACTTCTTTTGGGACAATGCTTGGCAATCAACACGGTTTCAAAGAGGATAGAGACGATTGATGAGAATCTTGCTGGCCATTTCGCAAAAATGGGGGATGGGGTCTCTGAGAAGATGATCACTCTGACAACAGAAGAGGAAGACACCCCCATTGTCGGGCAAGTCAGCGTGTTGATCACCTCATGCAGAGAGACCCTGCTGAAAGCCTCCTTTCAGTTTGTCCGTCTGGAACCGATGCGGACCGACACAAGGGATACAGAGCCGATTGTCATGTTGTTGGGCGATCTCTCCCTGAAGGTTCGGACCCTTCTCGCGTCCGGTTCGGAGTTAAGGAACTATGAAAATCGGCTGCTTGACAGCATTTCAGAATATCAGGGAGCCATCATGGATTTCAACAATGCCATCATCACATTCCGTGAACGGCTCTTTGAATTGAATGCGGCAAGAGAGGATGCGATACGGGTGATGAGGCAGACGGATGATGACATGCTGAGGCAGTTCGAATTGATGCAGAAGAAGGCCGCAGACGTGATGCGGTCTTCCATTCGTTTTGTTTACCTCATCTCCGGCACACTCATCATTTTGTTCGGGATACTCACCTACATCTTCTTTCTGTTGAACATCCGCAGGCCCATGGAGCGGATCCGCGAGGGACTGGAGGCGATCAGTGACGGCGACATGGACACCCAGATCCAGCTGAACCGGAATGATGAGTGGAGCCTGATCGAGGATTCCGTCAACCGGATGGTGTCAGAGGTCTGGCATTCTTATGGGGAGCTCTATCGCAAGAACGAGGAACTCCAGAAAATGCATGAAGACTTGGAAGCCTCCATGAAACATCTCGAAATCGAAATCTCGGAACGCAGACAGGCCGAGGAGGAGTTGAGACGGACCCAAGGATATATAAAGAACATCATTGACTCCATGCCCTCTGTCATGATCGGTGTGGATCACAACGGCCGGATTACCCACTGGAACATGGCCGCGGAGCGGGCCGTCGGCATCAAGGCGGAAGATACCCGGGGCAGGCCCGTCACGGATGTCTATCCGGATCTCGCGTCCCAGCTGAATCACATCCGCCGCTCCTTGCGCCGGCGGGAGCCAGTGAAGGCGGAGAAACAGATCCGGCACAAGGAGAATGAGATTCGGTATGAGGATATCATGATCTATCCGCTGGTGGCAAACGGGGTGGAGGGCGCGGTGATTCGCATTGATGACGTCACCTCCCGGGTGCGTATTGAGGAGATGATGATTCAGACCGAGAAGATGATGTCGGTGGGGGGGTTGGCCGCGGGCATGGCCCATGAGATCAACAATCCCCTCGGGGTGATCCTTCAGGGGGTTCAAAATTCGTTCCGCCGTCTGTCACCGGAACTTGAGGTGAATGTCAAGACCGCGGACGCATGCGGCACGGATATGGAGGCGATCCGGGCCTATCTGAAGAAGCGGGGGATCTTCCGATATCTCAACGGCATCAAGAACGCGGGGACCCGGGCCGCCAGAATCGTCACCAACATGCTCAACTTCAGCCAGAGCGGCGGCGTGAACATGATCTCCACAGATATCAACAAACTGCTTGATGACACGGTGGAACTGGCGGCAAACGATTATGATCTGAAGAGGGAGTATGACTTCAGGCATATCGAAATCATCCGGGATTATGACGAGGATCTGGGCCAGATCCCGTGTACCCCGACTGAAATAGAGCAGGTCATCCTCAATTTGTTGAAGAATGCCGCCCATGCCATGGCGGAAAAGACTGTGATCTCGCAAGCGCCTTCCGACTCCCCGGATATCGTTTCCGAATCCGACTCCTCCTATCTCCTCCCTGAATCCGGAACCGGCAATGAAATCATATCCACCATCATCCTGCGGACACGGAGGGAAGACAAACACGCGAGAAGTGAAATCCAGGACAACGGGCCTGGAATGGACGGGAAAACATGCAAGCGCATTTTTGAACCCTTTTACACCACAAAGCGCGTGGGGATGGGGACAGGTCTGGGCCTTTCGGTTTCATATTTCATTGTCACCAACAACCATGAGGGGTCCCTGTCCGTCGAATCCGAGCTTGGCAGGGGCACAAAGTTTGTCATTCACCTGCCGTTTCAGAGTGAAGGATGAAGAATGAGTCTTTCCGTAACAATCATCTCCAAAAATGAGGCGCAGAATATTGAAGCCTGTCTGGAGAGTGTCCGATGGGCCGCCGAAGTGATCTTGGTGGATGGGTTCAGCACCGACGACACGGCCGAAATCGCTCGAAAATTCGGGGCAAAGGTCTTTCAGGAAGAATGGAAGGGCTTCGCGGAACAGAAGAACCGTGCGATTGGAAAGGCCCAAGGGCCGTGGATCCTCAGCCTGGATGCGGATGAGCGGGTGACACCGCCGCTCAGGCAGGAAATCCGAGAGACCATCTGTCAGAAGGATGCGTACAACGGATACACCATCGCCAGAAAGAATTTCTTCTGCAACCAATGGATTCGTCACGGCGGCTGGTATCCGGACCACAACCTGAGACTCTTCCGAAAAGACGCGGGCCGTTTTGAGGAGCGAGCCGTGCATGAACGGATGCTGGTGGAGGGGCGTGTCGGGCATCTCCGGCATCCGATGGAGCATTACACCTACACCTCGGTGGCCGACTATCTGGAGCGGCTGGAGCGTTACAGCCGGCTCGCGGCCTTGGAGATCTCTGGTCGAAAGCGGTGGACCCGCTGGCATACCCTGACGTTGAGACCGCTCTTCACCTTTGTGAACATGTATCTGCTCCGAAGGGGGATCCTCGACGGCGCGGCCGGCCTCTTTCTCGCGGCTTCTTATGCCTACTACACCTTTTTGAAGTATTATCGCTATTATGAGGAAGATGTTTGATGCTGGATGTTTGCGGTTGGCACAGTATCCCAAATTTTTCAAATTGCGTTGCGCCAAACAACCAAACACCATTTGACTTTCTGAATCAAAAATGATAGGCATCTCTCAATGTGAAAAAAAAACCAGTTTCAGACTTGGGGAGTGATCAGGCTTTCATGACGCGGCACCGTGTCAGAAACTGGCAACGGACGATTTCATGAGGGAGACGATTTATGATCACACCAGAAGCGCTGGTCGGAGCCGGATTGTATCCTGATGAGCAAAGTGTGGTTCGGGACGCATTGCGTGTCCTATGGCAGGAACGCCCCCGGGTGCGTGTGGAATGGGCGATGCATCGGTACCAGACCGAGGACATCTCACTATCAAAGGCGGCCGCCCTGGCCAATGTCAGCTTTGACAGAATGAAGGAGCTGCTTGTCCAACGGGGCATCCAGCCACGTCTGGGCCCGGAGACGGCAGAGGAGGCGATCCGTGAGATGGAGGTCATCGAAAAGATCATTTCAGAGGAGGAATCGTGAATGATGCCCGTCATCTCGAACACAACCGTCATCTCCAATTTTGCCGCGGTGGAACGTCTTGGACTGCTCAAGAGAAGATTTGCCAGACTTCACATTTCAGATCAGGTTTTTGAGGAGATCAAGGCCGGACTTCTTCAAGGATATGCCTTCTATGCGAACTTGGACAGACAGATGTTTCCCTTTTCCGAGACAGGCTGGCTCCATCTGACAGCGTTGAACACCATAGATGAGTTTCAAACATTCGGCAGACTCACCACCACATTGAATAGTGGTGAGTCCTCATGCCTCTCAATTGCCCATCACCGGAAATGGGCGTTTCTGTCAGACGACAAGGCCGCTCGCAGGGCAGGTTCCGGCTTGAAAGTGCCAATATCAGGCACAGTGGGCGTCTTGCTCTCATTAGTCAGGGCAAACATGATCCCCCTGACCGAAGCCGACATGGCATTGGAGGAGATGATACAGACCGGTTATTACTCGCCTGTGGCCTCGTTGCGTGAAATTCTGTCTTCGTCAAAGCGGCCAAGGCCTTCTGAGATGGATGAAGGATGAAACGAGTTTCATCAACGATTTGAATTCCAAGAAAAAATCGGCATCCTTCATTTGCCTGAAAGGTGGTTTGCACTTTTTTTCAGGCTGAAAAGTTTGTAGTTCCGCCTTTAGGCGGTGAAACACCGCCTGAAGGCGGGACTACAAACTTTTCCATTCACCTGAAAGTGCAAACCACCTTTCAGGCAAATGAAGGATGCCAAAAAATCCGTAGAAAAATCAGGAAGAAAGGACCGCCGATTTCATCCTTCATATTTCATCCTTCATATTTCATCCTTTTATAAAGAGCTTGTTCTCCTCAATGATCTCTTCGGCAATCTTTATCGCCTCTTCAATGCTATCTATGCCGGTGATGTAGCTGTCTCTCAGTTGGATCTCGAATTTCTGATTTCCATCCTTGTCCGCAATGGTCCGGATGTAGAGATCCATTCTGCTGCCCACCTTGATATAATGCGCGCTGACCAGCTCCTTTCCCTTGTACTTCCATTTTCCCAGCACATCGTGCCGCATGAAGTCGTGAATATGTTTCGGAAATTCCATGATTCAATTCCTTTCGAGTTGAGGCAAGGGAGAGGAAGGGTAAAGGATGAAAAATATTCATATTTCATCCTCCTTCATATTTCATCCTTCACATTTCATCCTTCACATCATCCTTCACATTTCATCCTTTGAGTTTTGAGAGTTTGAGAGTTTGAGAGTTTGAGAGTTTTGAGAGTTTTGAGAGTTTTGAGAGTTTTGAGAGTTTTGAGAGTTTTGAGAGTTTTGAGAGTTTTGAGAGTTTTGAGAGTT
>JAOZRQ010000132.1 GCA_029940115.1 Desulfobacterales bacterium | reverse complement strand
TTTGTAGTTCCGCCTTTAGGCGGTGTCACACCGCCTAAAGGCGGAACTACAAACTAAGGGCAATCTTTATTCTTAAACGCTCTGAAGTATCTTCTCTTTCCATGATGCGGCACCATGTCAGAAAGCGGGTTTCTTTGTCAACTCACCGCCTGCCCGCGTCAATCTGCAATCGCCGGATCGCTTCGGCAGGGAGGCCGGTTGCTTGGGATATTTGATCTTCTGTCAGCGCACCCATCTTGATCAGATTCACCGCTGTCTCCTCCCGACCCTTCTCAATGAGCAGCCGCTGGCCGTATTCGTCCTTCATCGCCGCATTCTCTGTCGGGGTGATCTCGTTCTTTTCGATCCGTCTGAAAAGTGCGAGGATCTCTGGACGGGAGTATGTCGTCTCGTCAACGACTTCGTCCAGGCTGTCCTCGATGGCCAGCATCCACTCCCGATAGGGTTCGGGTGTCCGATCATTGAGGTATTTCGGGCAGATGTGGATGATCTTGTGGGGGATCTCGCCGTACGGGTGCCCGTCAATGTCAACCGGGTCGAAGATCGTCATGCCGACATCCTTCTTGTGCCGGTCTCCCGATGTCAGCACCACGATGGTGAACACCCTCGTCTTCGGCCGGTACTCCTTTGAGCTGGCGACCATCTCCATCATGGCCGCGCAGTGGTAATAGAGGAACCGGTCGTAGTGATCCGAACACCCCTGATAAAAGCCGCTGAGGTCAGGTCGGATGTGCTGGATGTTCACGACCACCCGGTTCTCCCTGTCTTCAGCAAGCAACAGGTCGAATCTTATGTCCACCTGCCTGATGGGCGGGCTGAACACCTTCTCGGTCTCCACATGGTCAATCTTCATCCGGATGTCCAAGAGGTCCTGGACAAACGCCGTGAAGATTTCTGGAACACAAAAGGCCTTTTTGAAGATGACGCCGTAATCCAAAGGGGCAACTTCCTTCATTTCAGGTCTCCTTTCCCATTTGCCACAAAACTTTGCGCGTTCAGACACCTTTTAAAATGTGCAGGCTATTTATTTTTAGTTCCTTAGGGAACATATCATGATGCAACTTCCCCGTGAACCTGCAATCGCCGGATCTCTTCGACAGGAAGGCCCGTTGCCTGTGATATTTGCTCCTCTGTCAGCGCGCCCATCTTGATCAGGCTCACCGCTGTCTCCTCCCGGCCTTTCTCCCGGCCCTTCTCATATTTTTCGTCGAGGAGTTGACGCTGGCCGTATTCGTCCTTCATCGCCGCATTCTCTGTCGGGGTGATCTCGTTCTTTTCGATCCGTCTGAAAAGTGCGAGGATCTCTGGACGGGAGTATGTCGTCTCGTCAACGACTTCGTCCAGGCTGTCCTCGATGGCCAGCATCCACTCCCGATAGGGTTCGGGTGTCCGATCATTGAGGTATTTCGGGCAGATGTGGATGATCTTGTGGGGGATCTCGCCGTACGGGTGCCCGTCAATGTCAACCGGGTCGAAGATCGTCATGCCGACATCCTTCTTGTGCCGGTCTCCCGATGTCAGCACCACGATGGTGAACACCCTCGTCTTCGGCCGGTACTCCTTTGAGCTGGCGACCATCTCCATCATGGCCGCGCAGTGGTAATAGAGGAACCGGTCGTAGTGATCCGGGTACCGGACGTGCTGGATGTCCACGATCACCCGGTTCGACTTGTCCTCCGCAAACAGGTCGAACCGGGTGTCCACCCTCCCGATGGGCGGGCTGAACGCCTTCTCGGTCTCCACATGGTCAATCTCCATCTCAATGTCCAGAAAGTCATGGACAAACGCCTTGAAGATGTCCGGATCACAAAAGGCCTTCTTGAAGATGATGCCGTAGCGCAACGAGGCAACTTCCTTCATGTCAGGTCTCCTTACGTTAAGCTGTAAGTTTTAAGCTGTAAGCAACTTACAGCTTGGAGCTTACAGCTTTGTCATGCCCTGCCATCCCCTTGTCGGCAAGGTCTTCAATAAACGCCTTCACATATTGTTCCGCGTCATCCGGCGCGTCCTCACATTCCTTGTGTAACTTCTCTGTGATATCTTTGACGGTGTGTTGGCCATCCAAGTGCTTCCATATGAACACGCTGATCGGATTCATCCCGAACGCGTTGCCGGTGTCCGGGTCAAACAGAACGGCCCAGTCATCAAACTCCTCCCGCAACACAATCAAGGGGTTGGCTATGAGTTTGTCGTTGTTTGTCAAATTTTCCTCCATGCAAATCGTCAGTCATCGCGTCAGTTGCCACCCATAAGTGCCTATCCATAAATTCTTCCTGCGCCTTTGTGTGGGAGATGAGATCATGGAAACTTCTGGCCGGGTACTTGAAAACCCGGTTTCGCTTTCATAGGATTGGGCACTGTCTCATTATGTCAAAAATCGAGTTTCTTCCAGACGCGGCTCTATCACTGTCTCATCCATTCCAGAACCAAAACCATATAAATAACACAGCTTTTGAGCCATGGCAAGTTTTTTTTTGTGATCAGATGCAGATAATGGTCTCAATGTCTCAAATTTCCAGCTTTTAACAAAAAGCCAAATTTCTTTCCTCAACAGCAAGCATACACAAGAAGGGGTTTTTTTCTTACATGCGCGTCTGACAAAAAACATTTGGCATCCTTCATTTTCCTGCCCTACAAGGGCAATGGCACGGGCAGAAAACCCATATTTCCGGCTCTTTTTGAAGGATGCCTTTTAATCGCTTGATTTTTTGAAGACCATATGCAATAATTTTGTCCTTCTTGAAAAGGGCAGCCCTTAATCCTTAACCTTACCCTTAAGAAATGGAACATCACCTTAAAATAGGAAAAGCGATTTTAAACCCGAACTGGCCCGAGGCCAAGTGGAATGTTTCTGGACTCTTCATCCATGACGAGCTGATCCAAGCGCTTTTGTCAAATGCCATCTCCCAGTTCAGTTGCCGGTTTGTCGAATCTGTCCATGGATCCCCGCTGGTGAAGTGGAACAGCGGGCGGATCCAGCAGACCACACTGAACAAGGAGAACCTCGCCTCATCCTTTATTCAGACATTGCAGGCATACAAAGACTTGGGAGTGGGGATCTGTTACACATTCTCCAACACCCTGATCGGGAAGGAGGCGCTGGATGACCCGAGTTGCAATTTCATGCTGGACCGACTCGCGGAGATTCATGGTGAATCCGGCGGCGTCATCCTCTCAAGTGACATCCTTGCCGAGCATATACGAAACAGGTATCCTCAGATGAAGCAGATATCCTCAATTGTCAAAGTGACCACTGAGGAGGGAAAAGGCAAGCCGGCCTATTACAAACAGCTGGAAGGAAGGTATGACAAGGTTGTGGTCCATCCGGACGACAATTTCAACTTGGAACTGTTGCGCCAGTTGGATCCTCAGAAAGCGGAGATTCTTGTCAATGAGTCCTGCCTGTTCAATTGTCCCACGAGAAAGCAGCATTATCTGTTGTATTCCGAGTTCAGCAAGACCCTGAACCCAAGCCATGAAAAATTGCGGGATTTTGAGGAGAACGTCTGTCAGTCTGTCCCGTTTTACAAGCAGATCAACTGCTCTGAGCCGAGAAGGCGAAATTGCAACCTGACCGTATCGGAACTGAAGCAGATTTACGGCATGGGATTCAGGAATTTCAAGTTGCAGGGGAGAACAGACAGCCGCTGGATACTCAAATATGACCTGACAAGGTATGCGCTGGAACCGGATCATGTCGGGCCGTTGATGTTCAAGTCGGTCTGGCCATAAACAATTCAAACTGTGGCAATGATCTTTGTTCGCTCGGCTTGGATCTGTCCCCAACGTCTTTTGTCGGGATTGGCAAATCCAAGCCTGCCGCCGGATTTGGCAATCCCTGATACTTGTCCCCGACGTCTTTAATCGGGGGAAATCAGGGACAGGTTCCGGCGGGTGCAGAGCGTGGCGGCTGGCCGAAACTAATCGGGGGAAATCAGGGACAGGTTCCGGCGGGTGCAGAGCGTGGCGGCTGGCCGAAACGAATATCAAGCCCTGAGAAAATTGGGAGATGAGGATGAATTTGATGAGTCGGCATCGGGTTGAGAAAGTCATGGCGCAATTTGAGCAGGGAGAGATCAGTCGGGGACAGGCGGTCCAACTGATGCTGGACATCCCTGAAAATCCCGATTTCAAAGGGATATGGGAGATGCTCATCCTCCATGTCATGTTGATCGAGGTGTCAAAGAACCTCCCAGACACAAGCCAGTTGGTCCGCCACTGGCAGACAGAGATAAACGCTTGGCAGAAACGAATCGTCCGTTTCACCATGAAGCCAAAGGCATCCCATCGAAATGCAGTAAAGAAACATTTTTACCAAGCATCTGACCATCTCTTCAAAGATGATTATGCCAATCTGCTGTTCAGTCTGGAAGGCCATCTTGAGGAGATCATCGGCGCTGATCTCTCTTTCGTTGCAGATAAGTTGGCAGAATTGAGTCCGGATTCAAAAGAGATGGAATGGTTTTTGTCCTATTCTCACACATCGGATTGACAAATGTTCGAGAGAAAGGCATCCTTACATTATGGGTTCAGTTTGTAGTCCCGCCTTCAGGCGGTGCGACACACTTTTCAGTTTGTAGTTCCGCCTTCAGGCAAACTTCTCAATTCATCTGAAAGTGTGAACTACTTTTCAGGCAAAACGAAAAATGCCGAGAGAAACCAAGTTTTTTGAAAAAACTTGGTTTCTTTTATGAGGTACTTAAAAGCTTGCATGAAAGTTGACCTCCATTGCCACAGCAAATACTCCCACGACAATTACCTTGAGCCGGATGACCTGATCGAACAGGCGATTCGGATGGGTCTGGACGGGGTCTGTTTTACAGAGCATTACCTGTTCACACTCTCCCAGCCTGTGGAAAGGCTCAAGGTTCCGGAGGGGTTCTGTCTGTTCAGGGGGGTTGAAATCTCCACCGATCACGGACATCTGCTGGCTTACGGGGTGAAAGATGATTCTTGGAACATCTGGGGCAGAAACAATTACTTGGACATCCACGAGGTGATCCGAAACATCCACGATCTCGGGGGGATCTGTGTGCCGGCCCACCCGTTCAGGGGATGGGATTCAATAGGGGACGCGGTTCTGCACATCAACGGCTTTGACGCGATTGAAACCCATAACGGCAGAAATTCAGAAGAGGAGATCCAGAAATCCGTACAGGCCGCCCGGACTTGTCCCCGACATCTTTTCCCCGATAAAAGATGTCGGGGACAAGTATCAGGGATCAGAGGGCTCCCCTCCATCGGCGGCAGTGACTGTCATGTCAAGACCCAAGTTGGCAGGGCCTTCACCCTGTTTGACCATCCTGTACGCACAATGGATGAACTGGTTGAGGAGATAAAAAAGGGGAATTGCAAAGGAGTGAGGCGTGAGGCGTGAAACGTGAGGGGTGAACGTGAGGCGTGAAACGTGAGGCGTGAAACGTGAGGCGTGAACGTGAGGCGTGAAACGTGGGACTGTTCATTCCTCATTTGACAGTTCTGAAGTTAATGCTTTCAGCCGGGTCCGCTGGTCTTCGGTTTGGACCCACAGCAGGACATTCGGATGGATACTGTTCAAAGCGCATTTGTACCGGGTATAATAATAAGGATCAACCTGAATCACCCGCTCTGCCTTCTCTTCTGAGTCAAACACGCCGACAAGCCTTCCCCCTCCTTTTGAATCGAAAACGACAAATAAGTCCACTCCGCTGTTTATCCTTATTATATAGCTGTAAGCTCGAAGTTGCTTACTCACAGCCAGATTTCATCCTTCATCCTTAATCCTTCACCCTTCACCCTTAATCCTTCACCCTTCACCCTTCACCCTTCACCCTTCACCCTTCACCCTTCACCCTTCATCATTCACCATTCACCATTCATTCATCATTCATCATTCATCATTCACCCTTAATCCTTGCACAAGAAGTAAGGCAACATGGAATACAATCTTTTCGCCTCGGCAAAATTACGGGGGCTGAATTCAATTCCAAGATCATATCCTGATTCATCCGTACTTTTCCGGCACCATGCCACTTTCCCACATGTTGTCAGAATTACATCTGAAGTTTTGTCCAAAATCAGGGAGAAAGGGGTCTTGCAGTCCTCCCGTTTTGATACCCTGAATTTCAGACTCAACAGGGTTTTGGGTTTGTATGGCGTTGAAAGGGCCAAGCATATGCCGCGTCCGCTGATGTCTCTGGTGACCCCCTCCTCTCCTGTCTCATCATGGGTCGAGGATATGGTCCTCACTTTCACGGAAATTTTCTGGGGTATTCTGGGGAATGTTCGTTTATCCATTGTTTGTTTCCCTTAGTGGACGATCCCTTGAACGTGATACGTGATACGTGATACGTTCAAGTTGACGTTCACGTTCATGGCACGTTCAAGTTGACGTTCACGTTCATGGCACGTTCAAGTTGACGTTGACGTTCACGTTCACGTTCACGTTCAGTTCACGGGAATCCCCCTATTGAACCCCCTCCCGCTCCCTGACCGTTACGGTCCGTTCATCCTGCACCTCACTGCAATTTGTCCCTTGGCCGTCACGGATACGCAGGCGGACGGTGTAGGTGCCGGGTTGTGCATAAGTGTGAAACACTTGGGGCCCCACCTCATGCTGGTCATCACCGAAATCCCAATGATAGCTCAACGGGTCCCCATCTGGGTCATGAGATTCGGTCGCGTCAAAAAAGACCGCATCATGCGCGCCACGGCAGAATGCCTCCTTGTCAGGCCCGGCTTGGGCAACCGGCGCGGCATTCACCTTGACAAATACCCGATCCTCATCTGTGCCGCAAATGGTTCCTGATTCATCCGTGACGGTCAGATGTACCTCATATTGACTTGGCTTGTCAAACAGATGGGTGACTTTTTCACCCGTTGCCGCGTGACCATCGCCAAAATTCCAGTGACAGGTGAGAAGCGGCTGGCCGGCCATGTCCGGGTCTCTGGAACCCGACGCGTCAAAGGTGACCGTCTCCCCCGGGCAGACCACCCGATCCGGTCCCGCGTCCGCCACAGGCGGATGGTTGACGATGACCAGCAGATTCGATTGTCCTTGGCTGTTGCTGACGCCTGAGCCGTCATCAACGATCAGGGTGCAGACATACTTGCCCGCGGCCGTATAGGTATGGGAGGCCCGAAGTCCTTCGGCGCTTCGGCCATCTCCAAAGTTCCAGTAAAACCGGCTTTTCTTGCTTTTCAGGAGATCCCCGTCCGGATCCACCGAGTTTTCCGCGCGGAATGCGATCTTTTCACCCGCACAGGCATGAAACTTCTCCCCGACCGGGGTGGTTTGACCCTTGGCCACAATGCTGACAACCGGATGTGGCGGGGTGTTCACCGTGATTAGAATCTTGTCCACTGCCGAGTTGTTTTCCGCGGGGGTGTCATCAATCACCCGCAACGTGACCGGATAACCCCCTCCTGCCTGGTATTGATGGCGGACCTGGATTCCGCTGGCGGTCTCACCATCCCCCAAATCCCACCGATAGTCAACAATCGAGCCGTCCGCGTCCTGTGAGGCGGAACCGTCAAGTATCACCACCTCATTGACCCCGACAAACTGATCCTTGCCCGCGTTCGCGACAGGGGGGCCGTTGACAACGACCATGTTCCGGGTGGTGATGCTGTTGCACCCGGTTTTGGAATCGGTCTTGATGGTCAGCCCCGCAAAATACCGGCCCGGCTTCCGAAAGGCGTGGGTGGCTTTCGGGCCTTTCCCTTTTTTGCCATCCCCGAAATCCCAAGTATGAGAGAGAATCTTCGATCCATTGCTTTTCGATTCGGACCCGTCAAAGGTCGCGGGCTTGCCCACAGCGATGATCGCCGGGCCTGTGAATCGGGCCTCCGGTGCCTCCTCCACAGAGACAACGATCTCCGCGGTGTCCTTTGCATCACATGAGCCGGTGGGATCTCCGGTGATGGTCAGCCGGACCGGATAGATCCCTGGCACTTTGTAAACATGGACCGGCGTGGGCCCCCCGCCGGCAGTACCGTCTCCGAAATCCCACTCAAAACGATTGATCTGACCGTCCACATCATACGAGACAGAGCCGTCAAAATGGACATGCGTGTTGGCACAGACGGTCCGGTCCTCCCCGAACTGGGCCACTGGGGCCTCGGCCACCCGCACCACCATCTGGTCAGATGACGTGTTGCATGCCAGCCCCGAATCATCCTCGACCGTCAGGGTCACCTGATAGATGCCTCCCCTTTTGTAAATCTTTGTGGGATTGAGGCTTGCCGTGGTGGTGCCGTCGCCGAAGTCCCACTGATATTTGAGCATCCCCCCTTCGGGATCATTGGAGCGGCCCCCGCTGAACAGCACCACATCCCCCGCGCAGACCGTCTCGTCATCCCCCGCGTCGGCCACCGGCGGTTCGTTGATCGCCACGGTGAAGGCCGCGGTGTGGGTGGAATTCTTCAGGGCCATGCCGTCATCCACCGTCAATATCACCGGATACATGCCACCCTTCTGATAGGTGTGGATGGCCCGGACACCGGTCTTTCGAGGCGAGCCGTCGCCGAAATCCCAGAGACAGTTCAGGGGATCACCGTCGGGATCCGCAGATGCGGACCCGTCAAAGTGGATGGTCCGGTCACAGGTGAGGATGTTCCTGCCGGGTATGGATGTGGGACGGTGGTTGATCCGAATCGGCAGACTCTCCTGGGCTCTGGCATTGGCCAAGCCGCTGTCATCCTCGACGGTGAGGGTGGCACTGTAAATGCCGGGAACCGGATATCGCCTCACGGTTTTTGTCCCCTGAACCGTCTCAAGCGCGTCAGAATTTGACGCGCCGAAGTCCCAGCGCCATTCTGAGATTTTGCCGTCCGGGTCATGGGAATCCCCTCCGTCAAAAGTGATGGCATCACCCGGCGCGGCGATGATGACGCGGTCAGGGGCGATGGGCGATGGGTGATGGGCGATGGGGCCCCCTTGTCTCCTTGAGGTGATTCGGGCAACGGGCCGCGCGTTGACGGTGACGAGCGCGTCATCCTTGTCCATGGCCGCGTGATGACCGGTGTCATCATGGAGTGTGAGTCGGACCAGATAAGCCCCAGAAGACTTGTAAACATGGGAGACAAGGGGTTTGGACGTCTCTGCCCGCTTGCCATCCCCCAAGTCCCAGAGGTATTTTCGGATATGGCCGTCCGGGTCAAAGGAGCCTGAGGCGTCAAAATGGATGGCCTGCCCCGGCACACCGAACTGATCGGGTCCCGCGTCGGCAATCGGCTTGTGATTGACGATGACGGTCATCTCATCGCTGGTCTGCTTGCTGAGGGTTCCCGAATCATCCGTCACGGTGAGTCTCGCCGCATAGGTTCCGGGATTGCCATAGACATGGACCGGTTGGGGGCCGGTGCCGGTGGACCCGTCTCCGAAATCCCAATGGTGCAGAATGATCTCGCCATCCGGATCCTTCGACTTTCCCCCGTCAAAATGCACCGCGCTCGCGGTGACATGCTGATCCGGCCCCGCGTCCGCGACCGGTGGGTCATTGACGATCACCGTCTGGGTGACCGACTGCTTCATGGATGAGGTCTCCGAATCATCCTGAACGGTGAGCGTGACCGGATACTCCCCAGGCTGGCGGTAGGGGTGGCTGATCGTTGCGCCCGTTCCTTCGCTCTTGTCCCCGAAATTCCAGAAATGGGCCACAATCCGGCCGTCCGGATCAACCGACCCAGACGCGTCAAACAAAACCGCCTCATCCGTCGCGGCCCGATTCCGAAGGGTGAGGCTCGAGTCTCGGATGTCAAATTTCGGCACAGGCGGGTCATTGACCACAACGGTCAGTTGGACCGATTTCTTTTCAGAAAGGGTTTCGCTGTCATCCTGAACGGTCAGCGTCACCGTGTATCTCCCGGGGCGTGCGTAAACATGGCTGGTCTTTGCGCGTTCGGCCCGGTTCTTCCCGCCCGAATCTGGATCCCCGAAATCCCAGACATGGCCGATAATCTTCCCATCCGGGTCATACGATTCGGAACCGTCAAACTGGAAGGTCTCCCCCACCGCCACCCGGTGCTGGACCTCGTCATCTGAGACCTGAAACTCAAAATCGGAATGCCCGATGGGCACGGGTGGGTCATTGACAACCACCGTGAACGGGTCTGAGGCGGCCCGGTTCTGTGTGCCAGAATCATCTTCCACCGTCAGCTCCACCGTGTATTCCCCGGGTGCTGCAAAGGCATGGGTGATCTGTTTCCCTTGTTTTCGGGAACCATCCCCCAGGTCCCACAGATGGTTTGAAATCTCCCCGTCACTGTCATATGTGTCCTCAGGCGCAAACACAAATATCTCCCCCACCGCGCCGATCCGATCCGGGCCGGCCTTCACAAACGGTTGTGCGTTGATCAGCACGTTCAGAAAATCGGTGTGGTGGTTGCAAGGGGTCAGGGAATTGTCTTCCACCCGAAGGGAGACCACATAATGTCCCGATTTCTCAAACGTATGGGGCGCGACCAGCTTCTCACCAATGCTCCCGTCATCAAAGTTCCAGAGCTGGCGGATGATCTCACCATCTGGATCATTGGAGGCTGAACCGTCAAAGGGGATCTCCTGTCCGGGTGAGGCAATCAGATGATACCCCTTGAACTTCGAATGCTGAACCTTGAATTTCGAGCTCTGTGCTTTCGCAATCGGCGGATGGTTGACATGGATCGCCACTTTCTGGATGGAAGAGTCGTTGATCTGTCCCGAATCATCCACGGTCACCAACGCCACATCAAATTGGGAAGGATTTTCGTAACGATGGATGACCCGGCTGGCGTTCGCGTGTTGCCCGTCCCCAAAATCCCAGAAATGGGTGAGTCTGTCCCCGTCTTTGTCCGTGGATCCGGACGCGTCAAACGCGACCGAATGGCAATCTGAAAGATACCTGACCTGAATCTCAGGGGTCGGGGGAGCATTCGGCTTTTTGATCACCCGCACGGGCAGTTGGATTGGCAATCGTTGCTCTTTATGATCTGATATGATGAAACTGGCGTCATTCGGGATTTCCCTTCCCCCGCTGAAGTTCAGCGCCAACCATCGCTCCTTGCCAGTCAGCTGGGGGCCTGTTTTCTCAATCTCCGTGAGTTTGATTGGGGTGCTCTTCCATTCATCCTGTCCCGAGGAGGCCACCCGGATCTCCGAACGGAAGGGCGTGGAGACCCACATCCGGGCATGGGCCATGTCAAAGCCGTGGACAACGATCTCAGGGACATGATCTGAGACCGGAAAGCGCATCTCCGCGGTGATCTTCTCCCTTGGCAGACGGATGGTCGGCTCATAACTGAACATCTCCACGCCTTTCGCGGCCCGGTTCTCATTCGGATTCCGGCTGATGAACAGATCAAAGAGATTGCCGTCATCGCCGCTCAGGCCTCTCACCCGGAGTTTGAACTGATAATGCCCGTTGATCCGCTCCCCCTCTTCCGGCGAAAAGCGGACAAAGGAATGCCACGCGTGGTCCTTCTCCTCATCAACCGCGAATATCTCCCGTCTGAGCCGTTTGGCGCCGACAAAATCAAATTCTGTCCGGGTATCCCAGTTCTGGCCGAACCCAAAGGCCGCGTCCAAGTTGCCGCCCACATCCGCATCAAAAATCCGCAGATAGAGCCAGTATCTGATTTCTGTGGGAACCCGGATGATGATCTCCTGTTCATGGTCATTGTCCCCCTCCACAGTGAGGGAATCCGCACCATAAGTGATCAGCAGGATGCGGTGTTCCTGAGTCATAGCCGGAGATGCTGTGAGAATCAGCATCCATAAGAGAAAAAGGGGAAATTTTTTCATGGCGGCAAGGTGTGCAAGGTTTAAGGTTTAAGGTTTAAGTGTGCACGTTCACGTGCATGTGCATGTTCACGTTCACGTGCACGTTCAAGCATAAGCTTCGAGCCTACAGCTATTTCATGTCATATTGTCTTTCATTGTCATTGTAATCGGATAATCTGACATGATCAAGCCTGATTTTGCCCTTGGCCTGTTCGGGAAGGTTCACTCTTCCCTGATAGGTCTGGGTCGCGTTGTTCAGTTTCAGAAAACCGGTATGCACATATTCTCCTGCGTGAAGTTTGAATTCGGCAGCCTCTTTCAGGCCATGTTCATCCTCGGCCTGCACACGGATGTCAAGGCTCTCACCGCCGGCGGCAACTTCATGGGAGAGGGTGAAGTCTATGAATTTCGGGGGTTGGGGGTCAAACATGACCTTTCTGTCCAAAAACGAGATGTTCCCGATCCGGTCCCGGGCCACCAGCCGGATGGCATTCATCCCGGGCTGAAGCTCGTGTGCGGCATGAAATTGGTTCTCATCCGATGGGACCGGCTTGCCGTTCAGCGAGAGGGAACTTTTTTCAGATACCGTTCCTATCAACTGGATCTCCTGAACTGCCGAAACCGGCGATGGTTCACCCGACAGGCGAATTTCAGGGGGCTGATTGTCCATTTCCACGACAAACGTGTCACGGGTGACATGCCCTCCGGGGGATTTGACCGAAAGGAGGAAGGTCGTCTTGGCGCTTTCAAGGGGGAGACTGAGGCGGAACCGGCCCTCATCATCTGCAACGCAACTGGGAAATCGGTTTCTGCTTCCCGATTTTTTCTTGGCATGGACCGCGACCGCGGTGTTCGGCTCTGTCCGACCGGTCAGGGTGAAGGCGGTGTCGCGGGTGATGAAATGTTTGGGCCTGATCCGGGGCAAATCCGAATGGTAGGTGATGGCCGCGTCTGTTTTGGGATCAAAGAAGAAGGACCGGCTGATGTTTGTCACATTCCCGGCTCTGTCCGTGGCCTTCAGCAATATCTTGTTGACGCCTTTTGACAGGGGGTGTTCAAACCGGTAAGTGCCGTCTCCTGAAATCTCGACAGAATGGTCGTCAGAAGAGAGGATCGCGTCCGGTTCGGTCTTTCCGCGGATCTGGACGGGATTTGTCGCGAGGATCTCCCCATTCCTCGGGGTGTAAATGGCGAGATAGGGCGGCTCGTTGTCGCTGGTGGTCTTGAAGAAGCGGACCTTGCTGTTGGTTCCAGGATAGCCGTTGGCATCCACCGCGGCCACCCGCCAGTAATAGACGCCGTCTTTCAACTGACTCTGTGTGAACGCGGTCCCATCCAGATTTTTCTGATTCAGGACCATCCGCTTGAACCCCCGATCAGACGCGATTTCCAACCAGTAACTGCTGGCATCGGGGACCTTTTCCCATTTCAGACCGATATCACTGCGCCGGGGGCCGAAGAGAAGGGTGATGCCGTTTTCAGGCGACACCGGCTGGGGCGGGGGGAGCTGTTTCCCATAAGCCTTTGGTTTTTTCTGCTTTTTGACATCCGAATCGACGCGCTTCGGCTTTCCGCCCAACAACATGTACGCGTCCCCCTTCATCAGGCTGACGCTGGTCTCCTCTTTGTCCTTTACCACCTCCGCATGCATTTTGCTGATCACGATCTGGGAGTTTTCATTCAGCCGGACCCGCTTGCTGTCTTTGAACTCGATCTCCGCATACGAGTTGGAGAGGGTACGCACCTTTTCCCCTTCCACCAAAACGGATTTGAGGGTCAGGTCCTTCCACAACTGATCGGACGGATGCCGGCTCTGCACGGTCCCTTTCCGGTCCGTGAGGATGGCTTGGCCGGCCGCCTCGCTGTGAACCAGACTCTTCTCCACCGCCGATTTGGCCATGTTCACCGCCTCGTGTGCAAATTGGTAGCAGTCGCTCCAATCCCGGGCCTTTCGTTTGGCCAGCGCGTCATTCTGCAAGCGGATCGCGCGGGCGATCACCCCAGGGGCGAAAAGCTTGGCCCCGGCCTTGGATGCCTCATCAATCGCCTTCTTCGCCTTTTCCAGTTCCGCATCAGCCTTGTTGATGATCGGATCCGGCAATTTCAGGGTCATGTTCGGCTTGACATCCGCAGGCGAGTCGAGATCATTCACCCTGAGAATCTCGGTCCAAAGATTCGGGTCATTCAGATGGATCTTGGCCAGTTCCCTGACATTCTGGCCTTCTTTGACAACGATGGTCTCAGGACGGGCCGGCGCGTCCTCTTGGGCAGCCACGAGTGAAATCGACAGAAAAAAAAGGATACCCAAAAAAAGCCAATATGTTAATTTCATGCACTTTCTCCCATGTAAATCAGTTTAAAGAGTTTGTGAGTTTAAGGAGTTTGTGAGTTTAAGGAGTTTGTGAGTTTAAGGAGTTTGTGAGTTTAA
>JAOZRQ010000615.1 GCA_029940115.1 Desulfobacterales bacterium | reverse complement strand
ACTGCAAGAAAAAGCCGGGTTTCTTTTCACAATCACTTTTTTTGTCCTGTACACAGAAGTGGAATATGAAACGGGCGTATTTATAAGTTGGGAGTCCCCAAACAGTCTGGAAACCCATTTTGGGATGGATCCCCAGTCGTCCCTACGGGACTGGACAGATTGTGCATGCCCGACCCCGGCAATGAATTGCCGGGCTATTTTCAAAAGTCCCTCCGGGACAATTCCCCCAACTTGCACGTTCACGTTTTCGTTCACGTGCACGTTCAAGGCCTCTCTAAATCCGTTATGATCAGGAATTTTGGTGACAGATTATGGCATTTGGAAAAAAGAAGATCCGCATCATCGGCTTGGATGTCGGCTCCAGAACCCTGAAGGTGGCTGAACTTGCGGATACGAAACAAGGGCATTCGCTGAAAAAATTCGGCATGCTGGACATTGAGCCGGGACTCATCGAGGATGGCAGCATAAAGAATCCCGATGCGGTTGCCGATGCCATCCGCAAGCTCTTCAAAATGTACAAGATCAAGGAGCCGAATGTGGCCTTGTCCATCGGCGGATATTCGATCATCGTCAAGACCATCACCCTTGAGGCCATGGAGGAGGAGAGGCTGAATGAGCAGATCCATGCGGAGGCGGAGTCATACATCCCCTTTGATGTCAGCGATGTGAACCTTGACTTCCAGGTGCTTGGGGAAAATCTGGAAAATCCCAAGCAACTGGATGTGTTGCTGGTGGCAGCCAAAAAGGAGATCGTGAACGATTATGCCAGCCTGATCCAGATGGCCGGGATGAATCCCTGCATCATGGATGTGGATGCGTTCGCGTTGCAGAACATTTATGAGGCCAATTATGACACCGAGGAGGGAAATGTCGCACTGATCGACATCGGTGCAAGCAAGACCACCCTGAACATTCTCAAAGGGAACATTTCCGTGCTGATACGGGATGTCACTCTCGGCTGTGGCCAGATCACCCAGCAGATCGTCGCGAATGCCGACTGCTCGGTGGAGGAGGCCGAGCAGATGTTCCACCAAACCGACCCGGAGAGCATCCCCCCCAAGGAACTGATAGAGATTGTCGCCGGGGTGATCGCCGACTGGTGCACGGAGATCAGGCGGGCCCTTGATTTCTTTTATTCCACCTACCCGGGCGATCACATCCAGAAAATCATCCTGAGCGGCGGTGGCGCAAACATCAAGGACTTCCGTGACCTTCTGGCCGATGAGACCTCTTCCGAAGTGGAGATTATCAACCCGTTTGCAGGCTTTGCCGTGGGAAACGAGTTTGATCCCTCATACCTTGAGCGGATCGCACCCCAGGCGACCATCTGCATGGGGCTTGCCATGAGAAGAGCGGATGACAAATAAACTGGAAACTTGATACTTGATACTGGAAACTTGATAAGTACCCGGCCAAAAGTTTTTCGGGATTTTTTCTTGGGAAGACAACTTTCACAAACCGCGGATGAACACGGATGAATGCGGATGAGTCCGCGACAGACAGGCCGTCCGCGTTCATCTGCGTCCATCCGCGGCTCACAATGGGAAGGTTGTCCCTCATATGCAGACACCTGAAAACATATGGCCAAGTACTTACTTGATACTTGAAACTTGATACTTGATACTGGAAGTTTCAAGTTTCCAATTTCAAGTTTCCAATTTCAAGTTTCCAATTTCAAGTTTCCAATTTCCAGTTTCCAGCTCACAGCTTGCAAAATTCACCATGATACGAATCAACCTGTTGCCCTATCGGGCGGCCCGAAAAAAAGAGAACGTACGCAATCAGATTCTTGTGTTTGTCTTGGCACTCGTCGCGGTCACGGCCATTCTCGGATATTTTCATTTTTATCTGAGCGGCAGAATAACGGCTCTGGATACCGAGATAAAGAATACTCAGAAACAGGTCAAAAAGTTCAACAAGATCGTCAAACAGGTGGAAGAGACAAAGAAGACTCTGGCCTTGGTCAAAAAAAAGCTGGGTGCCATAAACACCCTTGACATGAACCGGGGGGACGCGGTTCATCTTCTTGACACCATGACAAAGGTGGTGGTCGAGAATCGGATGTGGTTCACCAACTTTGAGGCGATGGAGAAAGTGACGACTGTGACGAAGACGGTCACTGTCACCGTGGAAAAGAAAGGAAAAAAAACCAAGAAGAAGAAAAAGGTCAAAGAGAAAAAGGTTGAGGTCATTGTCAAGATCAAGGGGATTGCCTTGGACAACAAGACGGTCGCCGATTTCATGACCAACCTTGAGAACGCAAGTGCCCTGAATGGGGAGGAGATGTTTGGCAATGTGAGATTGGTGACGTTGCAACAGACAGCCTTCAAACAGGGCAAGGACAAACCGACCATCAATCTGAAGGCGTTTGAGGTCTCATGCCAGAAGCTTCCCTTGAAGGCTGACCAGTCAAAAGATAAGGAAAAGAAATAAAAATGGGTCTTTCCGAATCCATCGGACCGATGATCGAAAAAATAGAGAAGTTGTCAAAGGTTGTCAGGATTGTGATCTGTTCAGCCACCTTTGTTCTCATCCTCGTCCCCTTTGTGCTCCTCTCCTACATGCCCCAGTACAAGAAAATCGGGGAGATGGAGGTGGAACTGAAGGGGATTGAGAAAGAACTCGCCATCGCCAAGAAAAAGGCGAGTGAGCTGGCAAAGGTTCAGAAGGATATGGAAGAGGCGGAGATCAAACTCGACATTGCCAAAAAGGCGCTTCCTGAAAGTGATGAGATCCCGCTCCTGCTGACAAACATCTCCAATGCGGGGCAAGATGCGGGGCTGGAATTTATTCTGTTCGAACCTGCGAAAATCCGCAAAAAGAAAAAGAGCAAGAAGAAGAAAAAGAAAGAGGAGGATGTGCCGTTTTATGCGGAGATTCCCATCTCAATGGAGGTGGCCGGGAATTATCACAATGTCGCCTTTTTTTTCGACAAAGTGTCAAGGCTGAACAGGATTGTGAATATCAAAGACATCAAGGTCACCCTGTCAAAGGGCGCAAAAAGCAAAAAAAAGTCCGCAGCAAAGGAAAATGAGCTACTGGCCTCATGCAGGGCAATCACCTACAAATTTCTGGAAGGTTCGGATTGATGAGGGCTTGATGATGAGCGAAACCTTATGTTTCACACTTTTCAGCCCACCTTCACACTAAGAAGGTTTGAAAACTTCCCTGCTCGTGCCCGTGTGCCGTGCCCTATCTGTACTGGTTTCGGGCAGGGCATGGGTAGCAGGTGTTTTCAAACACCTTCTAAGAAAAAAAATCCTGATTATAGAGCTTTCAACATAATGTTTGTCCGGAATCCCCAGTTTGTAGTTTCGCCTTCACACCGCCTGAAGGCGGAACTACAAACTGGGTCCGGACAATCTTTTTGTTGAACTCTATAACGGTTTTTGTGGTTTCCGACACGGGCTGGGAATTGTGATCCGCAGATGAACGCGGATGAACGCGGATGGCCTGTGCCGGGGGCGGGGAGGTCACTGAGACCGCCCGCGTTGAGATCGCCGAACCGCCGGCCGGGAATGCCGCTCCGGTCGCAGAGGCCGGACTGCCGCTCCGTGGGGAGATCGGTGAGACGCTCATCTTTGACGGGAGTGCGTCCTATGATCTCAACGGCGATGCGCTGGATTATTGCTGGAAAATCGGTGACACGGTCATCGGCACCGGGGTCAGCGTGGAACATGTCTTTGACACGCCCGGGCCCAACACTGTGACGCTCACAGTCACGGACAGGCCGGCCGGGGCCGGGCTGTCCCACACCGACACTGTGGAAGTGCGGATCACCGATCCGGATGACACATCTCCGCCGGCCGTGACACTTG
>JAOZRQ010000943.1 GCA_029940115.1 Desulfobacterales bacterium | reverse complement strand
GCAATCCGGGCCGATCAAGGGTACGAAATTGAAAGTCACCCATCTATGCTCCCGCCGGATTGCCAAATCCGGCGGCAATCCGGGCCGATCAAGGGTACGAACTTAAAAAGTGGTTCTGGGTGCTCATAAATATTCGGTGCGATGCTTCATACCTAGAAACCAGAGCCATGAGCCTAGAACCGAGAGCCCAGAACCGAGAGCCCAGAGCCCAGAATCCAGAACCTATAGCTTGGAGCCTATAATCATGCCTTACAAAAATATTCAGTCATTAATTGAGTTGGTTGAGACCCTGAGAGGGGAAAACGGTTGTCCTTGGGACCGGAAACAGACCCCCCGGAGCATTGTGGCTCATCTGTTGGAAGAAGCCTATGAGCTGGTGGAGGCGACTGAGACAGGCACACGGGATGACATCTGTGAAGAGTTGGGAGATGTCTTTTTTCATGTGTTCTTCATCGCCAAGCTGTTTCAGGAGAGAGGAAATTTTGACATCGGGGATGTTGCTCGCGGGATCGTGGATAAGATGATCCACCGTCACCCCCACATATTCGGTGACGCGGTGGTGACCCACGCGGAGGAGGTCAGGCAACAGTGGGCGGAAATCAAGAGAAAAGAGAAGAATCATACCCAAGATTCGGTCCTCGACTCGGTTCCCTCACTTCCCGCCCTGATGCGGGCCCACAGGGTTTCAGAGCAGGCCGCCGGCACGGGTTTTGAATGGGATGACATCTCAGGGGTGATGGAAAAGGTGGAGGAGGAATGGGCTGAACTCAAGTCCAAATTGGCCAGCAATGATGGGACAGAAGAGAGTCAGAAGCGGATATCCCTGGAATTTGGGGATGTCCTTTTCACGCTGGTGAATGTGGCCCGGTTTGCAAAAATTCACCCTGAAACCGCGTTGACTGGTTCCATAAAGAAGTTTGAGACCCGTTTCAAGTTGATGGAACAGATGATCTCAGAAACCGGACATGACCTGAAAACAGCCTCCCCAGATGAAATGGAAGCACTCTGGGAAGAGGCCAAGAGGGAACTTGAAACGTGATGCGTGAAACGTGATGCGTGAAACGTGATGCGTGAAACGTGATGC
>JAOZRQ010000614.1 GCA_029940115.1 Desulfobacterales bacterium | reverse complement strand
GGTTTCTTGCCACCACAACTTTTTGTCCTGTACACAGATCATTCAGTTTACATGCCCGGCATGGGCGTACATCTTCATCCTCACCCTTCACCCCTATGTTGCCCAAGCATAAATGAGCAATGACCACCCTGCGATTTGAAGCGCCGCAATGACAAACGCAATGATGAAACGGATTTTGGTCCGTGGGATGATGCTTGAAGGCGCTTTCCAATAGCGGAACCCCATGAAAATCACCACCGGCGCGGTGATAATCGTGGGCCAGAAAAACATCATCGGGAAAATGGCGAGAAACAGGGCCATGTTGTCGTAAAGCTTGCGATAACTCTCCAGATTTCTGATGGTCTGCTTCTTTTTTCCCTTCTCCAAGCAGGAGGGACAGAGATGCCGGCCATTCAGCTCCATGTCGCATAAGGCGCACAGAAATCTGCCACAGGCAGAACAGGGAGTCACGGCTTTCTTCTTGGGATGATAAAAACAGCTCGCCTCATCATCCACTAGGAGAGTCTCGCCAAGCCTCCCCTCAGGCATGTCCCTGAACAGGGCAGGAAAGACATCCGCCCGCATGAGCGCCCCGCAACCCGAACAGCGGATCATTTCAGACGTGTTGAAGTCCTCGGGCCCAAGATATGTCATACATTTGGTACAGGCAAGCAAAATTGATCTCCCTGCGTGAGACGTGATGCTCAAGCATCAAGCATCAAACTTATTTCCTCACCACCCGAGTCCCACAGATATGGTCGTGCAGTGCGCGTTTCTGGCTGTCAAAGCCGGCGATGATGTATCCGATGCAGAAAATGATGCTGCTCAGAAACGTCGCAAAATAACGCCCAAATCCTCTGAGATAGGTGATTTTGCCACCATCAGGCGTCACCACTTTTATCTTGCAGGCCATTTTCCCAAGCGTCGCGCCGAACTTGCCGAGAAACCAAGTTTCATAAACAATGGCCACAAGTATTGACAAAGGTTGGAAGTATGGCATGACTTCCGCATACAGATCCGAAAACAAGATTCCCAAAGGTGCCACCATGATCAAGGTGGCTCCCATGATGACGAATCCGTCAACAAATCTGGCCAAAAAACGGATCCAGAATCCGGCATACTGCAACTCACCCGCGGGCATCACCCCTTCCTTCAGCTTCTGAACAAACGCGGGCTTGCAGGCAGCGCATACCCAAGCGTCCCCGTAACGGATCATGTCATCTTGGTGAAATCTCCTGGCACATTCAGAGCAGATGGAACCTCCTGTCGGGCCCTCTGGCTGACCCACTTCTGATCTGATATCATCCTTCTTTTTCATTACTTGGCCAAACGGTTCCCAATC
This sequence comes from Desulfobacterales bacterium, assembly GCA_029940115.1. GTDB lineage: Bacteria > Desulfobacterota > Desulfobacteria > Desulfobacterales > 4be13 > JAOZRQ01. The sequence continues at coordinate 2,506 of JAOZRQ010000614.1, read as the reverse complement.
AGACATCCCGGAATGCCATACCAGCGTTTCCGGTTTGATGACATTTGATTCTGCCAGTTCCAGAATCTCCTCCTTACCCGCAGGTCCGATTGACTGACCGCCGTCAGCATAGTACCATTTCATCAGTTCCCCCTATCTTGGGAATAGCAAAGTTGTCAGTTGTAACTTTCATTTGTGTACAGGACAAAAAACGAGTGGAAGAAGGGCATCCTTCATTCATCAGTTCACAGTTTTTTGAGACCAAAAAGTTTGCAGTTCCGCCTTCAGGCGGTCTGACACCGCCTGAAGGCGGAACTGCGAACTTTTTCCATCCGGAAAGTGCAAACCATTTTCCATGCAAAATGAAGGATGTCCTTTTCACAATCACTTTTTTTGTCCTGTACACAGCTTTTTCGGACAAGCATCAAATTATTTGATTGACATTCATCTCTTTTTTATATACATGATTCACATAATCTGCAAGCAGAAGGTTGCAATCCGTTTATTTTTTTTTATTTGCAAGTATCCACAGGGCTAAAAACCGGTTCGGATTGACAAATTCGAGAAGAAACCCGGTTTCTGGCACTGTGTCGCGCCATGAAAACCTGATCACCCAGTCCCTGAAGTCTGAAACCGCCTGAAGGCGGAACTACAAACTGCACTTTATTCAAATCTGACAATCTGAGCCACGAAGGCGATCTGTGTCATGAAGATACAGAAGTTTCGTGGTTTTTTTGCAAATGGAGGTTTTTTATGAAAAAGCTGGCTCGCTTTGTGGGCTTTGCCGCATGGTCCCTTCTGATGGCCAGTTCGGCCGATGCCCATTATGGAATGCTGATCCCCTCTGACTCGATGATCATGCAGGCGGATGATCGGACGGTCAACCTGAAACTCTCCTTTTCCCATCCTTTTGAACGGATCGGCATGGAACTGGAGAAACCGAAGGTTTTCAGCGTGAGGGCCAACGGAAAGAGAGTGGATCTGGCCAACATGCTCAGGAAGATTCAGGTGATGGCGCATACCGCGTGGGAGGCGGATTACAAAGTCAGCCGACCCGGGGTGTATATGTTTCACATGGAACCTATGCCCTACTGGGAACCCGCTGAGGACTGCTTCATTGTTCATTACACCAAGACCGTTGTGACGGCCTTTGGGGATGATGAGGGCTGGGACGCGGAAATCGGCCTCAAAACGGAGATTCTCCCCCTTTCCAAGCCGTTCGGGCTGTATGCCGGAAATGTGTTTCAGGGGATTGTCAAGCTGGATGGCAAACCGGTTCCATATGCTGAAGTCGAAGTGGAGTACTATAATAAGGATGGAAAATCCAAATCCCCCACCGATTATATGATCACCCAGACCATCAAGGCGGATCAGAACGGCGTTTTCACCTATGCGGCACCCTGTTCTGGATGGTGGGGATTTGCCGCGTTGAACACGGCGGATTACAAGCTGAAACATGAGGGTCAGGAGAAAGATGTGGAACTCGGCGCGGTGATATGGATCAGGTTCCATGACTGGAAATAAATTTGAGACGTGATTCGTGAACGTGAAACGTGAGACGTGAAACGTGAGACGTGAAACGTGAGACGTGATTCGTGAGACATGAAATGTGAAGCTTGAAGCTTCAATCACCCATCACGTCATCACGTTTCACGCATCACGCCATCACGTTTCACGCATCACGTCATCACGTTTCACGCATCACGTTTCACGCCTCACGTTTCAACATCAGGAGGTTTTGAATGCACATTTCTGAAGGTATTCTTTCCGGACCGGTTTTGCTTTCAGGCGCGGCCATTGCTGTGGCCGGCACGGCCATCGGTCTGAAGAAGTTGGATTATGATCAGATTGCCCGGGCCGGGATGCTCTCAGCCGCTTTTTTTGTGGCCTCATTGATTCATGTTCCCATTGGCCCTTCAAGTATCCACCTCATTCTTAACGGAATCGTGGGCTTGTTGCTCGGATGGGCCGCGTTCCCGGCCATTCTGGTGGCCCTGACGCTTCAGGCGCTCTTTTTCCAGTTCGGCGGGATTACCACGCTGGGGATAAACATGGTGATCATGGCCGTGCCTGCGGTGGTTTGTCATCACCTGTTTGGTCCCATGATCGGCAAAAAGCCGGCCATTTCGATGATCGGGGCATCTGCCTGCGGCTTCTTCTCCGTTTTTATCAGCGCTGTCATCATGGGGGGTGCCCTGATGTTCACCCAAGAGAATTTTTTGAAAGTCGCCATAATGGTGGTGATTGCTCATCTACCCGTGATGATCATCGAAGGGATTGTCACCGCCTTTTTTGTGTCTTTTCTCAAAAAGGTTCAGCCGGATATGTTGCCCGAGTTCATGCCCCTGCCTTGCCCTTGCCCGTACCCGACCTTGAAGGATGAAGGGTGAAGGGTGAAGGAAGGATGAAATAGGAAGGATGAAATGTGAGGGATGAAATATTAAGGATGAAATATGAGGGATGAAATGTGAGGGATGAAATGTGAGGGATGAAATGTGAGGATGAAATGTGAGGGATGAAATGTGAG
>JAOZRQ010000613.1 GCA_029940115.1 Desulfobacterales bacterium | reverse complement strand
CGGATTTGTCAATCCGGCGGGAGCAGAGGAGATCCGGCGGGAGCAGAGGAGATCCCGCGGGAGCAGAGGAGATCATCTCGGGTTGCCGCCGGATTTGTCAATCCGGCGGGAGCAGAGGAGATCCGGCGGGAGCAGAGGAGATCGGCCCGGGTTGCCGCCGGATTTGTCAATCCAGCGAGAGCAAGAGGATCGGCCCGGGTTGCCGCCAGATTTGTCAATCCGGCGGGAGCAGAGGGGATCCGGCGGGGTGACGAATTTATGAATTGCTGTACGAGGCGCATGAACTGAACTCCGGGATTTACAATCAGGAGGAAAAAATGAGCATTCCTGAAGCAACCATTGAAGTTGTCCGGGAGGATAACTGCCCCCTTTATGAAGAGGGGGACCAATTCACCTTGTCCGGCAAGGCCCTCTCCTCTCCGCAACATAAGCCGGCCTGCCTTATTCTTTCTGGAGACATACTGGCCCTTCTCATCCAATATGAAAGCATGGACAAGGAACTCAAACGCATCTTTTATTGTAGCGGATGTAGCGGGTTGATCCGCTTTGAATACAAGCGGAAGAAACGATTCTCCTTCTCATCCATCAGCAAACATGACAATTACATGGGTGCCGCGGTCAACCTGTTGCGCAGTTTCTCAATTTTCAAAATCCTCAACGAAGATGAGATCAGGGATATCGTCTCCTTTCTGCGGCTTGACAACTTTGACAAAGGCGAGATCATTTTGAGAAAGGGAGAGCCTGGCAAAAAACTGTTCATCATCGTGGCCGGAAAGGTGGAGGTGCTGGGAGACGCGGGGGTGAGCATCGCGGTGCTGGAAAAGGGAGAGGTCTTCGGCGAGATGAGTCTGCTCAGTGGTGAGCCGGTCACCGCAACGATAAAAGTCGTGGAATCGGCAAAGGTGCTCTATCTGAATGGTGAATATTTCAGAAAGCTCCTGAACCGTTTCTCTCCGCTCCAGATCTATCTTGCCCGTCTGCTTGCCCGCCGACTGGCCAAGACAACTGTCGCAAAAATTGATGACTTCACCTCCGGAATGATCGGCAAACTCTCCGAGATTCCGCCTTCGGGCCTGTTTCAGACCCTGAATCTGAATCAGAAGACCGGCATGTTAAGCTTGCAACTCCCCGCGGGAACAGCGAATGTGGCCTTCAGGGACGGGGAGCTGGTCCGTGCCGAATATGATGACAAAGCCGGGCAGGAGGCTTTCTTTGAATTGTTGAAAGCCCAAGAGGGGCTTTTCAGATTCATTCCGGGCTTGGTGCCGGAAGATATGAAGGCCCCAGAACTCGGAGATTTCATGGGGCTTCTGATGGAGGGGGTGAGACGGCTGGATGAACATGGCTATTGAATCCTGGTTGCGATTGGCGGATGGCGTGCGTCTCATAAACGACCTCCTGTCAGAATGCCCCGGCATCATCAACCGCTTTCACCCAGTTCCGCATTCTTCGGCCGCAACCATCTCCCACCCGGAAAAGACGAGTGCGAGACACTTGAGCGTTGTCTGAGATCCATATATTCACATATATTAGGGATTGATTCAGGAAAGTCAAGAAAGAAAATGCACACACGTCGTCTGCCAGTTTTTCAACTCGTTGCGAGGCTCTGCCTCGCAACGCACAATGGGCAGGCTCTGCCTGCTGTGACGGTGTCCTGTGCGGGAGGCGGAGCCTCCGGTCATCCGTCAAATTGTATATTCATGACATCGGATGGTTTCGGAAGAACCAAGCGATCTTTGAAGTCATTCTGACCGGTTGAGGGTATAATTTCCATATAGCCGATTTTCCCAGCCGATTCCAACTTTTTCGTGAAATTAAAATCATAGTACAGCATCCTTTTCAATTCTTTGCTTCGTTCCGTATTCCAGAGCGTTTCTTGTTTCGACTCACCGATTCCGCTTAAAACATATTGCTCGAAATCGGTCTTACACTTTGAAATCTGGTCTGATTCGGGAATTTCATTATTCCACTCGGAAAACATATTTTCATAGCGTTTTTTCCTGTCCGAGAGAAAGAGTCTGGGCGTAATCTTCACGGATCCAAGCCCGAGCGGTTTCCCCATGCCGAGTTTATGATAACAGCCCCCGGGCAAATCAAGGCTGAAAAGCAATGCCCCAATCTCTGCCTGGGAAAGATTCTCAAAACGGATGCGGCCCTGAAATTTCACGCATCCGTTCTCCTTTTTTTTCCTTCCGAATGGAAAGCGGAACAGGGTAATGAAGGGTTTCTTCCCCGTACTCATCTTTAAAAACAACATAGGCATTGCTGATTTTCAGATTTCCCGCGAGAAACCACTTGTTAAAATCTTCATCTTCATGGGCCTTGTCGGAAAGGTTTTTCTTCGTTATCACCTGCCTAGCCAAAAGACCGAGCACAGATGTTCCCGGAATGTATTTCTCCGTTGCCACCATGTTTCTTGCGGTCGGGAAGTCGGTCAGTTTGGGAAAAAGCCGGGTTTCTTTCCCGTTCCCGACTTTTTGTCCAGCCTCAGGAACCCATTTTTTTCAAGGATGAGAGGAACCTTGCCATGAAAAAAATCGAATCATTGCAATACGGGATCATATTCAAGAAAGCCTTCTGTGTGCCTGAGATATTCAAGGCGTTTGTGAGGGATTTCTTGGATGTTGACCTGAACATTGACCATGTGGAGACCGAGAAGTCCTTCAGGCCGACCATCGGAAAAATCGACACCCGGTTCGATCTTTTTGCCGAGGACAGGGAGAACCGCACGGTGGTGGACATCCAGCACCGGCGCCTGCCTGACCATTATCACCGGTTTCTCTATTACCACTGCATCGCCATGATCGAGACCGCGGTCAGCTCTAAGGATTACAGCCCGGGGCTGTCGGTATATACGCTTGTGGTGCTGACATCCGGGGACAGGCATAAGAGGGATGTGGGGCTGGCTGGACACACTTACAGAGCAAGCTTTGCACTCCGGGCTGGCTGGACACACTTACAGAGCAAACTCTGCACTCCGACACTTGATGCGGATGCAGGAATGACAGAAAAAACTTGATAATTGAGCAAAATGTTTTCAATTGTTGCAAAGGAGACGAGAATGGCCAAACCGATACTCTACTTTTCTGTGACTGAGGGGAATGTCACCGACAAAAAAGACCTTGAGAAACAGGTCAGGAAATACTTCAAGGCCCAAAACATCAAGGTTCGCAAGGTGACATGCTATGAAAATTCACATAACGGCGTGGTTGTCTTTCAGAAAAGGGATGCCATGGATGGAGACCGCCTTGGCCGCACACCCCACTTTTTCGGTGGAAGGAGGACACAGCCTGCGCCTGAAGGAGACCGCGCCGGGGACGCCTGAGAAAAGGACAGCCCATTGAAGGATATCGGGCGTTCCACCTCCCCCGAGAAGCCGGTCGCGCCGGAATTCTTCAACCCCTATCATTTTGTGAATGTGGACGATTACACCCCGCGTTATCCGCACATTCCTCACGACCGTTTCCAAGACAACTGCGGAAATATCCGTCTCCAAGTGGAATTCACTTCCCCGGTCTTCATTCCGGACGCGCTACATCATCAGCGATGATACGCTGCATCAGGAGGATGAGGATGCGGGCCCTTCTGAGGCCGTCCATGTCACCATCGAGAAGTTTCTCAGCAAATACAAGATCAAGGATAGCGAGGATATCCGATTTGACCCGGATCCCCGGGGCTGGGATCCGACACACGCGCCCGTAGGGACTTGTGAGAATAGCCCGGCAATTCATTGCCGGGGTCGAACATTCACAATCTTGTCCTGTCCCGTAGGGACTTGTGAAAATAGCCCGGCAATTCATTGCCGGGGTCGAACATTCACAATCTTGTCCTGTCCCG
>JAOZRQ010000612.1 GCA_029940115.1 Desulfobacterales bacterium | reverse complement strand
ATGCAAAAAACCGCTCGCAAAACTCGCTCAATTTTTGCACTCCTTTTGTCTGAGCCCCACAAAAACAAGCAAACAGGCAACAAACAATGAGGAAACCAAATTTGATTTACAGAGGAGAAACATTTTATGGAAAAACATTTCAAAGGCGGAAAATTCTTTAACCGTTACAGAATCACGGGCAGGCTGATTGCCGAGAGTCCCCTGCATATTGGCAACGGTGAGATGGCGAGCAATCCGGCCCGCATGCCCCGGACCGATGAGAGCGAGGAGGCTCACAAGTTCACCACCGTGATGGCCGATATCTCTGGCAGGGCATATATTCCCGGAAGCACACTCAAGGGGAATCTCCGGGCCTGGCTGACCCAGCTCCTTTCCGATTTCAATCTCGCGTGTGTCAATGACTCTGACCGGGAAAAGACGCTCTTTGAGATGCTCGAAGAGAGCAGGGGGGCAGACAAGGCCGAGGTTTACAAAAAACTGCATGAAAACCTGATGATGGCCGAATACCTGTTCGGGTCCAACGCTAATGAGGGGAAACTCGAATTCTGGGACGCGGCCATGGCAGAACCACCAGTCATAGATAGTGCAGATGTTCTGGCATATTCCGGATATGACGGAACCCGTGGGACGATTCTCCTGCGGTCGGTGGCCATTGATCCGAAAAAAGGGACCGCGGCCAGAAACAAGCTGTACAATTACGAGGTCGTGCCCCAGGGAGCCGCGTTTCAGCTCACGGTTGCGGGCCAGAACCTCTGTGATGCGGAGATCGGAATGCTCCTGTTCGCACTGGATGGATTCAACTCCTTCATCTATCCTGTAACCCTCGGAGCAATGGGGAGCGTGGGAATGGGCCGGTTCTGCTTTGAGTTTCAGGATATCCGGTGTCTGAACAGGGACAATTTTCAGAGCTGGATCACGGATGCTGTTCAGAACGGTCATGCAGGGTATGAGAATCTGCCGCTCCTGTCGGAACAGGCCCGGAAGAAACGTATTCAGGAATTTAAGGAGAGTTTTCTGGAGCAGATCAGATAAGGAGAGCGAACTATGAGCCGAACTTCAGATTTTTCCAAAATCAAAGGCGTGGCCAGAATCGGGTGGGAAATGAGGACTGAGACGCCGCTGTGTATCAAAGCCGGGACAACATCCGCATGGAATCAGTCCACTTCCCTAGACAGAAATACGACCAAACTGAGACAAGTTGATGCAACTTTCAATTTTTTCCAAAAAGAAAATATCAGCGATGATGCCTCCATCTCGGATTTTTTTTATGACGCGTTCATCAAGGAGAATGCCCTCCGAATCCGGTACCGGATCCCCGCGTCAAGCCTTCGGGGCGCGTTGCGGAATTACACCATCAGAAGACTGGTTCCCAAGAACTGGCAGGATGCGGAACTGGCACCGACCCGAAAAGATAATGAGACAGAAGAGGCGTGGGACAAGAGGCATGAGAAACATTATGACCGGCTGAAAAAGGCCCTGGATACCCCGGGATGGCATCTGATCCAGAACCTGTTTGGGATGGCCACGGAGACAGAGATCGAGAATCTGGCTGATGAGACCGTGGCCGGAAGACTTCGGGTAATGGTGAATGATCTGCCGTGTCTGAATGAAAAAGACTTTCAGGCGGGTCTGCTGAATGGCGAGAATTTCAGCATATTCCGCCCAGGCTCCACATACGGCAGGATGGTCTTTACCACCCGCAATCCCCTGGACAGAATCACCCAGGCTGCCAAAGACGGAGGGCTTCACAGCTTCACGGAACTGGCTCCTGGAAACCGGTTCTCCGCCACCCTGGAGATCGTGAATCCTGTGCCAGCTGATCTGGGGTTTGCAGCTTTTTGGGAGCAGAGCATGAATAACGGCCTGCTTCGCATCGGGGGACTGACCAGCGTGGGACGGGGACGAGTGCGGATCGAGTCCTCGGATATCCGACTCTTTCTCCGCTCCGCAAACGGATTTTCCGGTCTTTCAGATGCGCCGTCCCGAGACAGGGCAGATGTGCTGGACGGGCTATTTTCGGAATACAGTATCCCAGGCTGGGAAAATGAGAAGCAGATTTATCTGAAGAAATTGAATGATTTTTACAATACGCTTCAAACCTCAGACTTCACGCATCAACAAGGAGATGAAAATGCATAACCCCGTACCTTTTGATTTTGTTCCGTTTTCAAATGCCGCTCCCAAGACTCTGACTGATGGTGAATGGGAGGCAAAGGGGAACCTTGTTTCGGGTCATATTCTCTATTCAATGGATATTCTGACCCCCATACATATTGTGGGGAAACAGACTCGCCAGGGGAATCAGAACAACTACAAGATAACTCAGTCATTTTTCAACCGAAGCGGAGGCAGGCCCGTAATTCCGGGGTCTTCGATAAAGGGCATGATCCGGTCGTTTTTCGAGGCACTGACCAATTCATGGGTGAGCCAGGCCACCGACAAATATCCCAAAGTCTATGAGGAACATCACTTGGGGTTTGCAGCTTATGGCGGGCCGGAACCAAAGAAGATTCGCTATGGGCCGATGATTCCTGAGAGATTTCATCCCGCGGCAAGGGATGGAAAGATTGATCTCGCGTCGTTTCTGTTCGGAATTGTGATAGAAGATAAGGATGAAAAAGAGGAAAAGGAACTTGCGTATCCCTCACGTATGATGTTCGAGGATATTCCTCTGGCATCCGATATTCTGAACGAAAATTCGATGAGACTGCCGGATATACCGGGAAAAGCCTTCATGGGCGGGCCCAAGCCGAAGATCAACACTTGGTGGTATTTTGAGCCTCTGGGCATTGCCGAGCGCCAAGCCAAAGGGCATCGTACCACAGATTTTATCGGCGAGCATTACCGGGGCCGGAAATTCTATTTCCACCAGAACCCGGAAAAGACCATGAGTTGGTATGGTAACAGGAACAACTGGCCCCACCAGACCCGAAAACGCGGGAGGATGGTCAGCAGTTATTACACTTATCCGGTGGAGACGGTTCCGAGGGGCGCTCCTGGCCATGGCAGGATCTGTTTTGAACGAGTTCCCAAGCCTCTGTTAGAGCTGTTTATCCTCTGTTTGCAGCCTGGGACACGCATAAAACACAAGATCGGTTATGGCCGGGCCTTTGGTCTCGGCTCGGTCGGCATATCTGTCAAAGAGGTGACGGTCTTTGCTTCTGATACGATTTTACAGGAGCCTTCTCCTTTTGATTTCAAATCGGTGGCAGACGCTGGATTTGTCAAAGGGAATGATTATGTCGGATATGTGGATACCGGGGCCTTACAATGGCTGGCACGGATTCTCTCCTTTGATGAACTTCTCAAAAGGCAGGACTATGTGCTGACATATCCGCCTTTTACTGACAGATACTTCAAAACCCCGGTTCCCATGAATAAGGTCAGAGATGTCCAGCGGCGACAGGGAGATTATACCACCGAGAGCATTGCCGAGGGGCTGTTCGACTTCAAAAAGACAATCCACTTCCGGGTTTACCAGGAGAAAACCAACTTGTGGAGGGCAATTGCGGCCCGTAAGCCGTGATGCGGATTCACAAATTTAGAGGAGCACGGTTCAGATTTGTCCATGCTGCGAAGCGAATCCATGAGGCGAAAATATGATTACGCATCAAGAATATTACACAAACAGGCTTTACCTTCTTCAAGATGGAATCATGGAGATCGTAAAAAATCTGAATACCCCCTTTTATCTGACCGGTGCCGGACGGGTTTGCAACCCCGTCCGAAACAAAACCAAAACACAAAGGCCAAACAAAACCTGAAACTTAAAACCTGATACGGAGGAAACATGTCCGACATGATTTACGCATTGGAGGAACGGATCGGGGAGCCGCGGCTTTTCT
>JAOZRQ010000611.1 GCA_029940115.1 Desulfobacterales bacterium | reverse complement strand
GCCCGGCAGACCCCGTGCCCGCTCCCGTCGGATTGCCAAATCCGGCGGAATGGCGGTTCGGATTTGTCAATCCGAACCGAGCGCGGGGTGAGGCCGACGGGGTTTACCGAATACTTACTGTTACGAGAACTTACGACTGACGAGAGAATGTGACAGAAACCAAGCTTTTTGAAAAAGCTTGGTTTCTCTCTCCTGACAACGGTCCACGGATTTGATATATAGGCGGAAATCCACACGCCTTTTGTCGAACCTGATTCGGATTTGAACGAAAATGATCTGAATAACCTGAACAACCAGCGATGAAAAAGGACAGCCTGATGAGAAAACAAGAGATGGATCATATTCTTGACAAGTTGCTGTATTCCTTTGAAGAGGTTACCGAGTTGAACATCACTGCAGGCAGGCCGTTCCAAGTGGTCCAGTCGAATGAGCTGGTCAACGTCGGCGTTCAGGACGTCACCCCGTTTCAAACTGAAATCTTTGCCCTCAACTTGGTCAGGGGAGAGGCGCATCTCATCAAAACCCTTCTGTCCAAGGGAACCTGCGACTTCATCTACACACTTCCAGGCAAAGCCCGCTTCATTGTGAACCTATTTTCAAAACAAGGCAGTTACGCCATTCTTCTCCGAAAATTCGAGAACCGAATTCCCGAGAAATATCTTGGCGATATGATCACCCTGCTGATCACATTTCCGGTGTTTCAGGTACTTGATCCGGATACCATCAAATATGTGGTCTCCCTCCTGAAATGGGAGAAATTTTCCGAAAAGGACGTCATCATAAGGAAAGGTGACATCGGCAGGCGTCTGTTCATCATCATATCCGGAAAGGTTGAGGTGTTGGATGATGACGGAATCAGTGTGGCATTTTTCGAAAAAGGAGAGGTGTTTGGGGAGATGAGCTTGTTGAGCGGCGATCCTGTGGGAATGACAGTCAAGGCGATCAAACCCGCGACAACCTTGTATCTGGACGGCAAGGATTTCAAACGCATCTTGAATCAGTACCCAGCCCTTCAGATGTATTTTGCCCGTCTGCTTGCCCAGAGGCTTGTGAAGACAAACATCGCAAGAAGAAAGGAGTTCGCCTACGGCATAGCCGGGAAGCTTTCCGAAATGCCGCCTTCGGAATTGTTTCAATCGTTGAACGCAAACCAGAAGACCGGTGTTTTGACCTTGCAGCTCCCCAAAGGCCCGGCCCATGTCTTTTTCAGGGAAGGGGCGATCATCCGGGCGGAATACGACAGAAAAGAGAGGGAAAAAGCCTTTTATGAGGTGTTGAGAGAGAAAAGGGGGCGATTCAAATTCACGCCGGGCATCTCCGCCAAAGACTCGGAGGCAGACGAACTCGGAGATTTCATCGGCCTTCTGATGGAGGGCCTGAGAAGACTTGACGAAAGTGCAATCGCACAGGAAGAGCCGATTCTCCTCCAAGATGTTGTTCCGGATCCGCCTTCGGAGGATGAAATCCGTTACAGCTCGGCGGGAGACGTCATCCTCCTTGATGAGGTCGTCTCCGAAACATTTCCAGAAGATGAAGGAGATGAGGAAGGGAATCTCCATGAGGTCCAGATGGATATCGTTGCCTCAGAATTTGACGAACCCATTCTTCAAATGACCCTCTCAGAAATGGAAATGACTGTTCCGAAGACAGAGGCCGACGAGGGGACCCTCATCCTTGAGGAGGGTATCTCCGAAATCACCTTCCCGGACATGGAGGCCGATGAGGAGACCCTCATCCTTGAGGAGGGCATCTCCGAGATCACCTTCCCGGACATGGAGGCCGACGAGGAGACCCTCATCCTTGGGGAGGGCATCTCTGTCAAGAGACAGGAAGGAGAAATGCCTCGGAAACATACGGAGATTTCTGCGCTTGATCGGATGCCGGATGTCGTGGCGGGATTCAAACCTCATCCGCATTCAGAAAAATCCGAAATCAAGGATGACGACATGTCAGACATGGAGGACCTCCTTGTGGATGAGGACCCGGATGTGACGGATGACGAGGATTTTGACTTCTCCATGGATGACCGTCCCGAGTTCGACACCATGGAGTTCAACGCGTCAAGCTTGCTCGACGCCTTTTCCGGATGGTCCGAATTGAAGGAGAATCCTGGCAAGAGGAGAGCCGAAAACCTGTCCCCGTCTTTTGCCGGGGAAAAGGAGAATCCCGACAAAAGGAGAGCCGAAAATGTGCCACCGACATCCCCGATAAAAAACGTCGGGGACAAGCCTTTTGTCGGGGAAAAAAACCCCGAATTCGACTCGTCCGAATCGGCAGGAACCCTTGTATATGAGAGGGATTCGGATGACGTTGTCAAATCACCAGCGGAGGATATTGAAGAAAAGGTCAAAGTTCCCCCGCCGTCACCTTCTCAATCCGTTGAAGATCATCCCCCGCCATTACCTCCTCATTACCTTGAGGCATATGGAGATGCAAAACCTGTGGGAAAGAGATGGGTCGGATCCCTGTCAGAGATGTTGAAAAAAACGGTCGCATGGCTTACTGGACGATTCCGGAAAGATGATGCCGCTGGAAAACCGGACTCCTTGAAAGCAAATTCCCCCGATAGAACTTGAACATGAACGAAGCAGAGGTCCTGTTCAGCGCCTTTTGTCAGGCGATTTGGAGATATTCCACCTCTTTATTTCCAGGAAATGTCCAGACGGCTCCTGTGCACCCGGTTCGTTCATACTCCTCCTGATCCGTCAGGATGTCCCATCCGTACTCCTCCGCCTCCGACAGGGCCTCCCAAGTCATCCGGCCCTGCCTCGGCGGTGATCGTGTAGGAGTCGTCCGCCGGCAGGTCCGTGAACTCGTAACGGCCGTCCCTGATCGGCACCGTCCTTGTATGATCCGAAAACCACCCTCCAATGTCTCTCCCATGTAAATCAGTTTAAAGAGTTTAAGAGTTTGTGAGTCTTCCCAAGGTTGCCCTTGTTCCGGGTAAACAAGGCTCAAGGGGTTGTCGGGCAACCTTGGGCTGGTTTATGTGACCCCTTCGGGGTGCTGGCTCAAACGTTGAAAGAGCCGTGTTTTCCCCAGGGTTGCCCTTGTTCCGGGTGGATGAGGCTCAAGGGGTTGTCGGGCAACCTTGGGCTGGTTTATGCAACCCTTTCAGGGTATTGGCTCAAGCCGGGCTTCTTTGGGGGCAACCTTCATTGCCCCGTCAGGCGTTTGTGAGAGCTCAACAAAAGGAGTGCAAAAAAGGCGGTTTCGTTGCCTTTTGACCTTCTGTGGTTCAACATCCATTGTCTTTCAACCTGACACACTGAGCAGCCTTTTTTGCGCCCCCAAAACCCTTTAGTATCAGGAAAAACTCGAAATGTCAAACAAAGTGTCGTTTTCTGGAGGGAAGGTTGTTGACATTTGATGTCCCTCATGGTACAAGCATTTCCGTTGGCAAGTTGAGCGGCATTTTTTCAATCAGCCACGAGCTGCAACAGGAGTATCCGCCTTCGGGCATCGACATGCGAATCATGCCGGTGCCCGCGTTCGGCGGGCCGAGAGCTGCGATGGGAGAATACTTTGTGGCCCCCCCTCATCTTCCGGTGACATATGTCGCGCCTTCGTCGTCCAGGCCGTCGAAGGTCTGTTCCGGATTCGTGTCGAAGAGGACGAGGTACCCGTAAGGGTCTCCCTCGGGAATGCCCCATGCGACCTCGATGACGGAATCCTGCGAGGGGATGTCGGAGTGGCGGCTCAGGGTCGTGATGTCCGGGACCTCCCCCACGTCCTGCCCCGATGACGGGGCCGGGGAAAGCACGGAAAGAAATGCGGCGGCAATGACGGCCGCCTGGATGTGCCTGTGTCTCACTGTGTGCCTCCTTATCTTTGCGATTCAAAAAAAAA
>JAOZRQ010000610.1:1254-3854 GCA_029940115.1 Desulfobacterales bacterium | reverse complement strand
ACTTTTCCCATCCGAAAAGTGCAAACCACTTTTCATATGAAATGAAGGATGCCGTTATCTGATCCAATTCGACAACGTCGGCTTTCCCCTCCGTTTTCCGAAGGCGACTTCACGCTTAAAATAGCCCAGAATACCTTCAACCTGAAAATCGTGCAGACAGGGTTCGGATTTGAAAAGTGGTATAGTCGCAACCTGATCGCGTACGCCGATGCGAAGAGGTTCGGGGCGATCCGGTTCGGATTTGAAAAGTGGTATAGTCGCAACCTGATCGCCCAATCCTGAACCGGGTTTCTTTGAGAGTTGCAACGGACAACTGACAATTCACACAGGAATCACGCCATGACTTTTTTCAAACCTTGTGAGCCCGAATCCTCTCAGAATGACGAAAGGAGAATCCTGGTGGCCATCGTCCTTGCCGCCTTGGCAATCAGGCTCTTCCTGATGTTCTGGCTCAAGACGTACATTATTACCCATGACTTTGCCTTTGGCTATGAGATCGGCAGGGTCGCCAAGTCCCTTGCAGAGGGGGCCGGCTTTGGGTCGCCGTTTCTTGATCCGAGCGGCCCCACCGCATTGCTTCCCCCGTTGTATCCCTATTTTCTGGCCTTCATATTCAAAGTTTTCGGGACATACTCGACAAACGCGGCGATCATCACCCTTGTCATCAATTGTATGGTCTCCGCGATGACCTGCATCCCCATCCATTTTATCTCCAAGAGGCTTTTCGGCTCCGATGTGGGATATGTCACCGCCGCGGTCTTTGCGGTCCATCCGACATCCATATGGCATGCGGTGAACACCATATGGGACACCAGCCTCTTCACCTGCTTGGCAATGTTTCTGGTTGATCGGATGCTCGCTCTTCCCCGGGTGCTGACATACAAAAATGCGGCATTGTGCGGGATCTTCATCGGCCTGATTGTCCTTCTGAAGACGGTGATTCTCGCATTCTTTCCCTTTGCCATGATCTGGGTCTTCTTCCAGAAGGTCCTCACTTGGAAGGAACGGACAGCCCATATCATGCTGATGTGCGTCACCTTGGGGCTCACGCTGAGTCCTTGGCTGTTGAGGAATTACCTCGTCTTTGACCGGGTGATGCTCCGGTCCAATTTCGGGCTTGAACTCAGGCTTGAAAACAATTCGAAGATCTGGCATGCGTTTGAGGCGACCGGGGACTATCGCCTCCTTATGCGGGAACATCCGACCATCAGCCAGGAGCAGTTTCTGGTGTACAAATGCCTCGGGGAGATGAATTACATGCGCCTCTGCCTTGATGACAGCACGACGTTCATCAGGGAAAATCCTTACAAGTATGTGAAGGCAACATGGAGGAGGGTCTGCTCGTTCTGGTTCGGCGAATGGGAGAAGAACGAATGGAAGGGAAATCTCAGGATCCCTTTTTCCCTCTCGGGCTTAAAAAAGCTCTCACTCATACTCCCCCTGCCGTTTGCACTCATCGGAATCTTTCTGGCGATATCAAGGAAGAAGAGCGTTTGGCTGCTCATCGCCTACTTGGCCTTCAGCCCCATGGTCTATTACATCACCCATGTTTCATCAAGGCTCAGGTATCCGATTGAGCCGGTCATCCTGATTTTTGCTGTCTATGGGTTGTGGGGGATGAGGCGTGAGGCGTGAGGCGTGAGACGTGAGGCGTGAAATGTGAGGCGTGAGGCGTGATGAATCCACTGAGGTGAAATCCCAAAGTGACGTAAGTAATTTGTGACCCAATAACATTCCACTATGCTCGGTTCGGATTGACAAATCCGAGCCGCCGGGTTGTTGTTGCTGACGCTCCCCATGGTCCGGCAAAGGGTGATGGCGGAGATGCTGATCGCCCTGCTCGGTTTCTGGGCCGTGACCTGTCTAAGCCGATTTCTGGACACCGAGAAGTGGGAGTGGATCGGGAGATCAATCTCCCGGCTGGCTTATAAGCCGAGGATCCTTTCATCTCGCAGACATACTCGTATCATTGAGACAGATACTCATGCTTTAAATACCGTTTCCCCATGGTTGTTGTGTTCTTTTTGTCATAAATTCCGTCAGCAGGAAAGCCGGAACAGACCCCAATGTTCGGAACAGAAGCATGGAGGAAGCTTACTATTGCCACTTCGCCAGCATAATCAAACCATATTTTGACAGGGAAACTTGGTTTCTGGCGCGGTGCCGCATCACCGAAAGCTGATTCGGCCGCGGGAAAAAGACCTGAATCTGTTGCCGTGTGCCACAAGGATCAATGATGAGAAACTTCCATGAATTTTTTTTCACTCCCGCTGATGAGAATGTGTCCTCGTGGCAATCCAATCCCAAGACCAAAAATCCGTTCTTATCACTAATCCGTGTAGCAGACGCACCAACATTTTCATGATAAAGGATTCATCTCAACATGATGGAGAGAAGATCATTTCGGTGACAATGAGCAGGCTCTTTCGAGAGTGGCTGGGTGAGACATATCACCTGAAGAGGTCAGACCGGAGTCCATGCCCTGTCACGCCAGATGCCTTCAACCTGATTGAAACTTGGTTTCTGACACCGTACCGCGTCACCGAACCTGATCGCCCAATCCCCTGAGGGCTGAAACCGGGTTTCTTCTTCCTTGCCAT
>JAOZRQ010000610.1:0-1154 GCA_029940115.1 Desulfobacterales bacterium | reverse complement strand
GGCGAGGCACAGTGCCGTGGAAACCTGATCGCCCAATCCCCTGAAGGCTGAAACCTGGTTTCTTGCCATCAAGGAAACCCGGTTTCTGGCGCGGCACCGCGTCGTGGAAACCTGATCGCCCAATCCCCTGAGGGCTGAAACCGGGTTTCTTCTTCCTTGCCATCAAGGAAACCCGTTTTCTGGCGAGGCACAGTGCCGTGGAAACCTGATCGCCCAATCCCCTGAAGGCTGAAACCGGGTTTCTTTTTCTTTGCCATCAAACTTTCTGCTGATTATCATTGTTGACCTGAAATGTCAATCTTAAATGGAGGGGAGAGGGCTTTTGAGTCAGTTGGAGGGATTTGACAACATAAAAAGGAAAAGATGCCCAGAATCGAGGATTGAGAAATGCCTTGACAGACTTCAGAATCTGTGTCAAACATTCAGATGAAAAATGGAACAGCCCGCAGAGGCTTGGCGGCAACGCAGGCTGTCCAAAGGCACAAACAAAAAGAGCGACTTGTTTGCACCTTACAAGGTAAGCTCCAAAATCATGTTGTCAAGACCTGAAGATGAAGTTTTTGGGGCAAAGGTTTTCCATATGGCAGATGCCTGAAGATTCATGACCAAGTACTTTGACAAACGAGACACACAGAAAGTGAACGGGGAGTTGTGCATCACCCCGGCCGGAACGGTGAAACTGGTGGCCTATTCCGCTTATAGGGAATTCGACCGGGCCCCAAGAGGAAAATGCAGGAAGGTGCTGAACCTGATTCTCTCAGTGGCCAGGGACCGGGGATATGAGGACGAAACCGCTTTCCGTTCCTATTTTGGCAGTCCAGAGACCGATTATGACCGGGCAACTGCCCTTGCGAAAAAAGTGCTGGAATTCATCCCGCCGGATGAGCTGGCGAGGTTTATGGTGGGAGTGGCTTAAATGGCTGTTCGGCAGGGGCTTATGAGAATGGGTTGGCGACTCATCGCCGGGTACAGCGGTTGAACGGGAACCCTAATCCCAATAGAGATCACTGAGTGAGGGAAAAAATGGCTGACAAAAAAGATATAGAGATTAAATTGGGTGCGGCTCTTTTGGGTTGAGTCAGAAATTCAATTGTATAAAGACGATATATGCTTTTTTGATTGACTTTTTATTTATTATTTCCTAACATATAGAA
>JAOZRQ010000609.1:3101-3856 GCA_029940115.1 Desulfobacterales bacterium | reverse complement strand
CCCGATCTTCCGGAGTGCGAAAATTGAGCGAAGCGGTTTTTCGCAAAATGCCCGAGCTTCCGGAGTGCGAAAATGAAGCGGTTTTTCGCAAAATGCCCGGAGTGCGAAAATTAAGCGAAGCGGTTTTTCGCAAGATTTGTTCGTTTAAATAAAAGGGGACTTGGCATCATGAATGAGCATATCGAACCCTTGGAAGACTTCACCGGCGACCGCTTTGTGAACCGGGATGAGGAGTTCCGGCGCTGTCGGAAATGGGCCGACAACATCCCGGACAGACACGAGAACAGTTGGGCCTTGGTTGGACGGAGACGCACGGGCTGGACCGCCGGAAACACAGCGGGGTCATATCATACTTTGACAGGTATTTTGTCAGACACGGAACCTTCGGCAGAGAATTCAGCAGAATCGTCCACAACTCCTTTGATGTCCGCTAGGCGAGCGATTATCAGGATTTCTACATCATTTCCGAAGCTTAGGCAAGGGCACAGCTTGAAGGTTGTATGAGATTCATTTCCGAAGTTGAGAAAAAGCGGTCACTGATTCTCAGAGGAGAACTCGGGTTGCCGGATGTGGAATAAATATATGCGGAAAATTAAGGCATAACCACAGATTGCTCGTGTCAAGTTAAATCCAGACCGTTGGAATCGGGCGTAAGCCCGTGAAATTCGGCAATGTTACCCGGCCAGGAAATCAGAAGCATACGCCGGCGTATTTCCGAAGAGTTCGGTCATGATCCTCAGAAATATATTGATTCA
>JAOZRQ010000609.1:0-3001 GCA_029940115.1 Desulfobacterales bacterium | reverse complement strand
ATGGGAAATTTTGAACTTTGTCTTGACATTGTCTGACAGAGTCAATATGATGCGGGTTTGTCAGTTCAGCAGTTGTAAATGCTTTTCCTTGTAACGCCAGAATCAAGGTGGCTCGCTTCTCTGTCTTGAGTTCGGTCATGATCCTCAGAAATATATTGATTCAATGGGAAATTTTGAACTTTGTCTTGACATTGTCTGACAGAGTCAATATGATGCGGATTTGTCAGTTCAGCAGTTGTAAATGCTTTTCCTTAGTAACGCCAGAATCAAGGCGGCTCGCTTCTCTGTCTCGCGGATCGGGCAGGGGCAAGGGAAAGGGGCAGGGGAAAGGGCAATATGCCCGGCGAATTTCATAAACAGGTTAGGATGATTATATGGGAAAACCAAAATTAAGAGAACACATCATCAACAGAGAATGGTGCAAGGGGTGCGGCATCTGTGTGCATTTCTGCCCCAAGCAAGTCTTGGAACTTGACCGGGAAGACAAGGCGTTTGCGGCACGGCCCGAAGATTGCGTATGCTGCAAACTTTGCGAACTCAGATGTCCGGATCTGGCCATTGAGCTGGAACTGGAGGAAGAAGAGACGTCCGAGGCTTTGGAAACTGCGGAAGCCTGAAGCCAACTCGGAAGTCTGAGGAAATGATTATGGGCAAACATGTAAAATTCATTCAGGGTAACGAGGTCGTCGTGGAAGCGGCCCTTTATGCAGGACTCGACTTTTTTGCGGGCTATCCGATCACCCCTTCCACCGAGATCGCCGAGCACATGTCCGTCAGACTGCCTGGAATCGGGGGCAAATTCATCCAGATGGAGGATGAGATCGCCTCCTTGTGTGCGATCATCGGCGCGTCCCTTACCGGCCACAAGGTGATGACCGCCACCAGCGGCCCCGGCTTTTCCCTGATGCAGGAATCTCTCGGATACGCGATCATGGCGGAGATCCCCTGCGTGATCGTGAATGTGCAACGCGGAGGGCCTTCCACCGGCCTTCCCACCAGCGTCTCCCAAGGTGATGTGGGGCAGGCCCTGTGGGGAACCCACGGAGATCATGCGATTGTCGCGATGACCGCTTCCAATCATCAGGATGTCTTTTCCATCACGGTGGATGCATTCAACATTGCTGAGACCTATCGGACTCCGGTCATCCTTCTCTTTGACGAGGTGGTGGGCCACATGCGGGAGCGGATCACCATGCCGGATACCGGGGAGATCCCCCTGATGGAAAGACTCAGAACGGCCTTGAGAGAAGGGGTGGATTATCATCCTTATCTGCCAAGGGAGGATGGCCGTCTCCCCATGTCCGACTTCGGGGGGGTGCATCGTTACAATGTGACCGGTCTTGTTCACGACATGTGGGGTTTTCCCTCAAGCAATCCCGGAGTGGTCCACGGGCTTCTCCGCCATCTGACGGATAAGATCAACAACAACGCGCATCAGCTGCTCAGGTACAAGGAATTCTACCTCGAAGATGCCAGAACCGTGCTGATCTCCTACGGTTCGTCGGCCCGATCCGCGCTTCATGTGGTGGAAGAACGGCGGAAAAGAGGCGAACGGCTCGGCTTGCTGGAACTTCAGACCCTGTGGCCCTTCCCCTTCAGTCTTGTCCGGCAGAAATGTGCGAAGGCCGAATATGTCGTTGTCGTGGAGATGAACATGGGGCAGATCCTCCAACCGGTGAAGATGGCTGTGAATCCACCGGAAAAGGTCTATCTGGCCAACCGCGTTGACGGCGTGTTCATCACCCCCATGGATATCAGAAATGTCCTGCGGCTTATCCAAGGAAAAGGCATGTGAGACGTGAGGAGTGAAACGTGAGACGTGAAGCGTGAGGAGTGAGACGTGAGGAGTGTGAGACGTGAGGAGTGTGAGACGTGAGGAGTGTGAGACGTGAGGAGTGAGACGTGAGGAGGAGTGAGACGTGAGGAGTGAAATCACGCATCACAAGTCACCCATCACGCATCACGAGTCACGCATCACAAGTCACCCATCACGCATCACGAGTCACGCATCACAAGTCACCCATCACGAGTCACGCATCACCAATCACGTCATCATGTTATAGGAGTGATTATGGCAACAAAAGATTATATAAGACGACGATTCTTTCCGCATATCTGGTGTCCGGGATGCGGCCACGGGATTGTGCTGAACAATCTTCTCAGGGCTGTGGACGAACTCGGAATGAGAAAGAAGGACATTGTGATGGCTTCGGGCATCGGCTGTTCTGCACGGATTTCCGGGTATGTTGATTTTCATACGCTTCATACCCTCCATGGGCGTGCGTTGGCCTTTGCCACGGGGGTCAAGATGAGCCGGCCCGAGCTGAACCTGATCGTCCCCATGGGCGACGGCGATGCGCTGGCCATCGGCGGAAACCACTTCATCCATGCGGCCCGCCGAAACATTGACATCACTGCGATTGTGATGAACAACCGGATATACGGCATGACCGGGGGGCAGTATTCCCCGCTCTCCGGTTTCGGCACCCGGGCCACCACCGCGCCTTATATGAACATTGACCAGGATTTTGATGTGATGGACCTCTCGGCCGCGGCCGGTGCCTCATTTGTGGCACGCACCACCACCTACCATGTGAAACAGGTCACCGACCTGATCAAGCAGGCCATTCTTCACAAAGGCTTCTCTGTGGTGGAGATTCTGTCCCAGTGCCCCACCTATTTTGGAAGGAAGAACAAGATGGGGAGCGCGGTGGAGATGATGGAGCATTTCAAGAAGAACACCACCCCCCGTGGATCGAAGGCGAAAAATGAGAACCCGGATCTGATTGAACGGGGGATCTTTGTGCAGAAGGAGATTCCGGAATATTGTCAGGAGTATGACAAGATCATTGAAAGGGCTGGGGGAAGCGCCTGATTCTCGGGTTTCCTCAATCGCGGAGGAGTGCAGAACACTCTGTTTGGACAGATTTGCCTCGCCTTTCTCTCGGCATCCTTCATTTTGCCTGAAAAGTGGTCTGCACTTCCCAAATGAGCGAGAAGT
>JAOZRQ010000131.1 GCA_029940115.1 Desulfobacterales bacterium | reverse complement strand
GAACTTATACTTGAACTTGAACTCGAACTTGCCCACAAATGAACATTCACGTTCAAGTTCACGTGCACGGGCAGGCGGCCTCCCCGAAAAGCGTTATAATCAGAAAAATTGTGGTGGGCAAGCTTTTTTCCCAAACGGGCAGATTTCCAAACCGTTAGAAAAATGAAAAAAAACACCCTTGACAAGTCCGTGTTGCATGCTTACAACTCAAAAATCAGGCCGACGTGCGCCGTGACCATCATCCGCCGCACCCCGACTGACAGGGTTGTCATAGAGTCGTTGGACAAGCCTTGGAAACAGAATCTCCTTGGGTGTCGTCCCAGACATCATCAGCAGGCCCGCCGGGATTTTTTCACGCAATGCGCCAACCAGCACATTCACCTCACGCCTGCATTCCGGGCAGAGGTCCCGGAGCATGGCCTCACACCGTCGGGGAGTCCCACATATTGAGCCGCGGTATTGTGTGACAATGTGTCTCAGTTTCTGGCGGGCCATGTCGTTCATTCTTGAAACGTGATGCGTGAAACGTGATGTGTGATGCGTGAAACGTGATGTGTGATGCGTGAAACGTGATGCGCGTGATGAAACAGAAATCATAAGCATCGGGCGCATTTGCGACTTGGCCCGGAAGCCCGTGTCCCACACAAAAAGCCGGGTTTCTCCTGTATAGGCTTCAGCCCACAAAATTCATTAGAATCAGGCTGTGGATGGAAGAGAAACCCGGCCCCCGATAAAAAACGTCGGGGGCAAGCTTTTTTCCCGAATGGGCCAATTCCCCGACTGCAAGAAAAAGCCGGGTTTCTCCTGTACACAGAGACTCAGGAACAAAGTAAATGAAGGATGCATAGAAATTTGTTGACTTTGGCCTGTGATGGTGTAAAATGGATACTTTATTTTCAAAAGCAGACCATAAGTGTAAACTTCAAGAAACGGTGACTGAATATTCCTGTCGAAACAGGGAACGGGCAGGGAACGAACATGCCGGATGATCTGTCACAATTCAGGATGATCAAGGTTTACACTTATGGTCTGTGAAAATTCTGAAGTTTTGAAAAGTGGCATCATCTCATTCCCACGCTCCGCGTGAACGTACCCGTGCCCGTGAACGTGCCGGTTGCTCATGGACATGAACCTCCTAAATCCGTTATGATCAGAGAACTTGTTTCATAAATATCATATGAGGATGGCATGTCAAAGAAAATTCAACTTATGCGCTGAGAGGTCAGAGGTTTCCCTCTCGGACAAGGAAGGAACAGAACGCGCATGGAGAAGACTGAGACAAAAGCAGCAGCAGTGGGTCCCCGGGTTCAGAAGATCGTTGTTTTCCAGCAGAACCGCTGTGGAGAGACCAAATTGAAGGGTATCCGAAAATACGGAGAAGGTCTGTTCGATTTGGAGGTGATCTCTGTTGACGGCCCCCTGCCCCCGGTCATTGACGATACAGAGGCCCATATTCCCGCAACCATTGACGCGGATCTGGTTCTCGATTTCCTGAAGCATCCGGATTTGTCCCATGATCTCGCGGAAATCTGCCGCATCAGGAATATCCCCGTGGTCGCGTCGGGGAAAAAGTTGAAGGTCCAAGGGACGTTGACCCCGCCAGTCTGATGTGCGCTTTCGAGGCAGGTCTGTCTGGGAAATTATGGCGAACGCTTCGGCATGCCGGAGTTTGCCGCGTCTGTGGCTGACGGAACGATCATCCACGTTGATGTGCGAAGGGGCGCACCCTGCGGCGCGACGTGGGATGCGGCCGAGAAGATGGCGGGTCTCTCTGTGGAAGATGCGGTGATCCGGATGGGCTTGGAGACCCAGTTCTTCTGCACCGCGGATCCGTCAGGATGGGATCCGATCTGCGGGAAAAGTCCGGTGCATCTCGCAGGCGAACTTCACAGCGCGGCACTTGGAAAGGCACTGAGGAAGGGAAGGAGGAAGGAGGAAGGGTGAAGGAGGAAGGATGAGGAGGAAGGAGGGATGAAGGATGAGGAAGGAGGAAGGATGAAAACTCCCCACATACTGGTTGTTGACGATGAGCTCAGCATGAGGGAATTGCTCGAATTCATGCTGGAAAGGGAAGGATATGAGGTTTCCTGTGCGGTGAACGGCATGAACGCCATTTCCATGATCAAGGCGACCAGCTTTGATCTTCTGCTGTGCGACATCCGGCTTGGAGACATCACCGGTCTCGAAGTCCTGAAGGTGGCAAAGAAGGAGAATCCGCACACAGTGGTCATCATGATCTCTGCCTATTCATCTGCGGAGACGGCGGTGGAGGCGATGAACGAGGGGGCATACGATTATGTGCCCAAGCCCTTTGACAACAATGAGCTGAAGCAGACCATCGCCAAGGCATTGGAACTGAGGACCATCGCACAGGAAAAGCGACTTCTTGACGACGAACTGAAGAAACACCTGCATTTCAATCGGATCGTGGGAAACAGTCCCAAAATGCACCATGTTTACGAGATGATCCGTCAGGTCTGCAAAACCACGACCAATGTCCTCATCACCGGAGAGAGTGGAACCGGCAAGGAGCTGGTTGCCCGTGCCATCCATGAGAAGAGTGACCGCCGTGACCAGCCCTTTGTCTCCATCAACTGCGGAAGCATCCCTGAGACCTTGCTGGAGAGCGAATTTTTCGGCCACAAAAAGGGCGCGTTCACTGGCGCGGACCAGAACAAAAAGGGGCTTTTTGAGATGGCCAACAAGGGCACGGTCTTTCTCGACGAGATCGGGGAGATCAGCTCGAGCATGCAGGTCAAGCTGCTCAAGGCGGTCCAGGACAAGGCGTTCATACCGGTGGGCGGGAGCGAAAGCATCTCGGTGGATGTCAGATTTGTCTCCGCAACCAACCGGAAGCTGGAGAATGAGGTGATTGAAGGGCGATTCAGGGAGGATCTGTTTTACCGCCTGAATGTGATTGAGATCAGGCTTCCCCCGCTCAGGGAAAGAAAGGAGGACCTCCGCATCCTTGCCCAGCACTTTCTTGAAAAATATTCCAGCGAGATGGGGAAGAGGATGACAAAGATATCCTCATATGCCATTGATCTGCTGAACAAATATGATTTCCCCGGGAATATCCGTGAGCTTGAGAATCTGATCGAACGGAGTGTGGCCCTCAGCAACACCAACATCCTTTTGCCGGACAATCTCTCCATTTCCATCCATAAGAGGACATGGATGGAGGAGGAGAAGGAGAGGGGCGTGGATATTGACGCGATGGCCCAAGGCGTCTCGTTGGATGACATCCTGGAGGGGATCGAGAGAGCCTATATTCAAAAGGCGCTTGACCTGAGCAAGGGGAATCAGAAAATGACTGCGAGACTCCTCGACATCAATACCCGCTCGCTCAGGTATCGCCTCAAAAAACTGAATCTGTAAGGTGTAAGCTGTAACATATCTCCAAATCCGACTTTTAGAGCTTACAGCTTGGAGCTTACAGCTTGGAGCTTACAGCTTACAACTGATTAAGGATGAAACCGATGGAGAATCGCAAATCCAAAAGTTTTGCTGAAAAACACGGTTCCGCGGCCAAGCCGGATGACATGATCAAAGATGAAATTGGAAACCGTGTCGAAAATGATGAGCTCCCCTGTGCGGTTGCGTTTCGAATCGCGAAAGACTTGAACGTGTCGCCCGGGGAGGTGGGAAGAACCGCCGATCTGCTGAATGTCAGGCTGATGAAGTGCCAGATGGGGCTTTTCGGTTACAAGCCGGTATCGAAGATCATAAAGCCGAATCGCAACGAGGATCGGGCACTGAAAGACGCCATCCGGGACGCGCTGGCGAACAACAGGCTGCCATGCAAAAGCGCATGGGAGATCGCCTCCCGGTTTGACGTCCCCAAGATGACGGTCAGTGGCGTGTGTGAGGATATGAAGATCAAAATGAGGCCGTGCCAGCTTGGAGCGTTTTGAGGCAAGGCAATAGCTGACCCATGCCTTGTTGAGCGGTCATTCCTCGCCTGCCGCTCGCCGCTCAAGTTTGCGTTCACCGACAACTATGAATGAGGCTGATTCTAACGGATTTTGTGGTTGCATGAGATTTCAGACAGCTGCGATCCCTGCAGACCGCGGATGGACGCCGATGCTCCCGCACCCTGGCCGGCCGCACAGGCCGTGGGCGTCTGTCTGCGTTCATCCGCGTTCATCTGCGGATCATGTCGGAAACCACAAAAACCGTTGGAACGAGGAATGAGGAGGGTTACGATGTGGAACATTCTGCTGTTTCTTTGTATTCTGTTCATGGGGACACTAACCGAGGCGTCTGATCTTCCCTCTCTGATCAATAGTGTCAGGATCAACCCGCCGTTGGATTTCTGCGGAGAGCCGGTTCCTCTGGATGATCAGAGGGTCCGTGAGCGTCTGGAGAAGGAAATGCTGCTCTCGCTCTGGGATCGGGCTCAAGTCGTCCTCTGGATGAAGCGGACTGGCCGCTACATGCCGTATATTGAAAAGGCATTGAGAAAAAATGGGATGCCGGACGATCTCAAGTATGTCGCGATTGTGGAGAGCGCGTTGCTGCCCCATGTCGGCTCGTCAAAGCGGGCCATTGGGTATTGGCAGTTCATCCGATCCACAGGCAAGGCTTATGGCCTGATCATCAATTCGGACATTGATGAGCGGAGAAACATTTTCAAGGCCACCGATGCGGCCATGAGCTACCTTAAGAAGCTTTACGGGGACTTCGGAGCCTGGACCCTTGCTGCGGCTGCGTATAACATGGGCGAATACGGGCTGAGATCAAACATCAAATTTCAGAAGACGGACGGTTACTATCATCTCTATCTGCCATTGGAGACCCAGCGGTACATTCATAAGATCCTTGCGGCCAAGCTGATCCTCTCCAACCCTGGAAAATACGGATTTCATATGGAGCGATCGGATTTCTACAAGCCCACGGAATTTGACCGGGTACAGGTGGCATATGACAGGGAAATACCCATCCAGATGATCGCAGAGGCTTCAGGAACGTATTACAAGACCATAAAGGAGATGAACCCTGAAATCAGGGGGCGAAACATGCCCCAAGGGACATACTCGGTCGCGATTCCAAAAGGCGCGGCGAGAGATTTCCACGCCAAATGCAAAACGCTTTATCAGCAGTGGATGGCGGATAAGAAGATAAAGAAGAAGAAGGCCGTCGGAAAAAAGAAGAAGGAACGAAAGCATTATGTGGTGAAGCGGGGGGACAACCTTTCCCAAATCGCCGCCAAATTCAAGGTGTCGCTCTCCAAGCTTCTCAAATGGAATGGCCTGCGTAAAAACAAACCCCTGCATGTGGGGAAACGATTGATTGTGGGAAAATAGTCAGAGGTCAGGGCAACAAACAACTGACAACCATAAGTACCTAGCCAAAAGTTTGCAGTTCCGCCTCTCGGCGGTGTCAGACCGCCTGAAGGCGGAACTACAAACTTTTCCACCCGGAAAGTGCAAACCACTTTTCGGAACCAACAACCAACTGACAAGGAATGGATATGGATTTTGAATGTGTCATTTATGAGAAAGCCGATGGCATCGCGACCGTCAAGTTGAACCGACCCAAGGTGCTGAACGCCATGAACAAGCAGTTGTGGCTTGATTTTCAGGCGGCTCTGGAAGATGTCAGGAATGATTCGGAAATCAAGGTGCTGATCATCACCGGAGAGGGGAGGGCATTCTCCACCGGTGCCGACCTGAAGGAGTCGAAAGATCGGACCTTGGAGGATTACCGCGATTACCTGACTGAGCTTCAGGAGGCGTCGAGGAAGATCATCCGGTTTGAGAAGCCGACCATTGCGGCGATCAACGGCTATGCCTTGGGATCCGGGTATGAGCTGGCGCTGGCCTGTGATATCCGGATCGTGGCGGAGGATGCCCAGATCGGCTCCCCGGAGGCGAGGGTCACCTCCTCCGTCACTGGCGGGGCCATGCGGCTGATTCAGGACCTGATCGGTCCGGGAAAGGCGAGGGAGTTGCTGTTCACTGCGGAAAACATTGACGGAAAGGAGGCGGAACGGATCGGGCTGGTGAACCAGGCGGTTCCCGCTGACCGGCTCATGGAGGAGGCCAGGGAGATGGCGGGGAAGATCGCCAAAAATTCAGCCTTTTCCATGAAGATGATCAAGCGGGGCCTTCAGATGGCGAACGAAGTCAGCCTCGACGCACTCATGGACTATGAGATCGAGGCGTGTCTCGCGTGTGTCTCCACCAAGGAGAGACAGGCATCCCTGAAGGATTTTGAGGAGAGAAGGAGAACATAGTTCGTAGTTCCGCCTTTAGGCGGTAGCGCACCGCCTAAAGGCGGAACTACGAACTGGGAGGCGAGAAATCATGAAACCTTCAGACATCTTCAACTGCAAAAAATGCGGCGATTGTTGCAGGGGATACGGCGGAACCTTTGTGAGCTTGGCGGATGTCAAGGCCATTGCCGCATATGTCGGCACGGATCCCGACGCCTTTGTCGCGAATTGTTGCGAGAGCTCTGGCGGCAGGCCGGTTTTGGCAAGGGCGGAAAACGGTTGTTGCATGTTCTGGGACCAGGTGTGCACGATTCACCCGGCAAAGCCCCGGATGTGCAAGGCATGGCCCTTCATAGAAAGCGTCCTGACCGATGTGGCCAACTGGCACATCATGGCCTCCGTATGTCCCGGCATGCGGACAGATGTATCTGACAATGTGGTGCGGGCATGTGTGAAGGAGATGCTTTTCCCCACGGAAACAAAGGTTTTCATTTGATGGCCTCCTTCATGGCGCATTGAATGCCGGATTGGTCAAGCCTTCAATCTTCAGACCCATCACAAGGTGCGAATTGCCGAAAAAAATCAGATTAGACCGAATGATGCCAAAAAAAGACCTGACTTCAAGCCGTGAACGCGCCAAGGCGTTGATCATGGCGGGAAGGGTCTTGGTGAACAACCACCCCGCGGACAAGCCCGGAACCCCGGTCTCGGAGGATGCGGAGATCAGCCTCCGAGGGGAGGACATCCCATATGTGAGCCGGGGCGGTCTCAAGCTTGAGGCCGCGTTGCAGTCGTTTCACATCAATTCAAAGGGGAGGGTCTGTCTGGATGTCGGCGCGTCCACCGGCGGCTTCACCGACTGCCTGTTGCAACACGGCGCGGAACGGGTGTACGCGGTGGATGTCGGCTATGGCCAGCTCGCGTGGAGGCTGAGGCAGGATCCCCGCGTGAAGGTCATTGAGCGGACCAACATCCGGCATATGCCCGCGGAAGCCCTTCCGCAATCAGTTGATCTTGTCACCATTGACGTCTCCTTCATCTCCTTGAGGATCGTCGTCCCGGAGGTTCTGAAATTCATGAAAAAGGATGCCCAGGTACTCGCCCTGATCAAACCCCAATTCGAAGTGGGAAGGGGGAAGGTCGGCAAGGGCGGAGTGGTTCGGGAGACGGCCCTGCATGAGGAGGTGATCCGGTCCCTTGGGGACTTTTTTGTC
The DNA here is from genome assembly GCA_029940115.1 of Desulfobacterales bacterium. Taxonomy (GTDB): domain Bacteria; phylum Desulfobacterota; class Desulfobacteria; order Desulfobacterales; family 4be13; genus JAOZRQ01. Next base: position 6,891 of record JAOZRQ010000131.1, on the reverse strand, counting down.
AAAATCGGATTCTCATACAAACCGCCGATCCCGTCGCCGATAATCGGGCCCAAGGGAAACAGGGAATTTCTCATCCTTTTGAAGGACAGCAATTCATGAGTTAAGTACCTGCTGTGGACAAAAAGTTGTGGATGGCAAGAAACCCGGCTTTTTCCCCGGACGGGCAGATTCCCAAACTGCCAGAAAAAGCCGGGTTTCTTTCCCTCGTATTTTTTTGTCCTGTACAAAGAAGTACCTGAACAAAAATTTTTGCACATATTTTCTTGCAGGAGAAACCAAGGTTTTTTCTGATTATAACGCCTTTTGGGGAGGCCGCTCTGTCCGTGAACTCAAACTTGAACTTGAACTCAGACTTGAACCCGAACATTGACGTTCATTCACGTTCACGTTCACGTTCACGTGCACGTTCAGCATCACGTCTCACGCATCACATTTCAAGGAGGAGATCATGGACTACGATTCAATTGACACGGCCATTCCGACACTCGGGGAGGCAAAAACAGACTCCCCCATCAAGGCCAAGGGGAGCCGGGTGCGTGGCCAAGTATTTGTGTCGGACGAAGAGAGGGTTCTGATTGATTCGGATTTGAGCCGGTTGGAAAAACGGATCAGGGAGGGCATGCCGATTCCATCGTTCGAAAAGGCGGGTCCTCGGGAGAAGACATATTTTGACCCGAGCAAGCTCAAGTGCGCGCTGGTGACATGCGGCGGACTCTGTCCCGGGCTGAACGACATCATCCGCGCGATGGTTCTGGAACTTCATTACGGCTACGGCGTCGAGAACATTTTGGGCATCCGGTACGGCATTCTCGGGTTTCTTCCGGAATATTCCTACCAAGAGAAGGTTCTCAATCCGAAAGTTGTCTCTGGAATTCACGAAATGGGTGGCTCCTTCCTCGGCACCTCAAGGGGACCGAAAACAGGGGAGGTCATCGAAAAGGTGGTGGATTACCTGGACCGGACCAACATCGGCATCCTTTTCATGATCGGCGGTGACGGAACCCTCAGAGCCGCATCCCTGCTCGCAGATGAGATCATGACGCGGGGCTTGCGGATCAGTGTGGTCAGTGTGCCGAAGACCATTGACAACGATATCCATCTGGTCTCCCGCTCCTTCGGCTTTCACACCGCTGTCGAACTGGCCACCACCGCGATCAGGGGCGCACACAACGAGGCCCAAGGACATCCCAACGGCATCGGCCTGATCCGGCTGATGGGAAGGGACGCGGGGTTCATCGCGGCCACGGCCACCCTCGCGTTGCAGGATGTCAATTTCACCCTGATCCCCGAGGTCGCCTTTGACCTTGCCCCGCCCAACGGACTTCTCGGCGCACTCGAAGATCGGCTGAAGGAGAGGGGCCACGCGGTGATCGTTGTGGCAGAAGGGGTGAAAGAGAATATCCCCGAATGCAAAAAAAAGGACAAGGACGTGGGGCTGTTCCTGAAAGGGGAGATCGTATCCCATTTCAAGGGGAAAGACATTGAGATCAACCTCAAATACATTGATCCGAGCTACATGATCCGGAGCCTGTCGGCAAACGCCAGTGACAACGTGTTTTGCAGCTTTTTGGGCCGGGACGCGGTTCACGCGGGCATGGCCGGAAAGACCCGACTCCTGATCAGTCAATGGAATGAGGAGCTGGTCCATGTGCCGATGAGCGCATCTGTCAGCAGAACCAAGCAGGTGGATCCGAACGGGAAACTCTGGTTCGGGGTGCTTGAGGCGACCGGGCAGGGGGCGTTGAAGAATGATCGCCAGTTTGTAGTTCCGCCTTCAGGCGGTGCGACACAGCCTAAAGGCGGAACTGCAAACTTCTGAAAGTGCAAACCACTCTGCGTTCCCACGCGAGATGAGGTTTCGGTTCCGGTGAGTCAATCAAACTCGTAGTAGCCATCTCCTTGGCATGCGGTGCATTGTCTCCCCTGATTTGTCGGATAGGCCTCACCGCATCCGGAACATATGTCGGTCTCTCCTTTTTTCTTGCGCGTGTTCAGACGTGTGACAGATATCGCGCGGGAGGAGAGGACAGCGGTTTTCGCCTCAAGAATGGTCTTATGCAGCACCTCCAGTGGAAGGTCCTTTTTGGGGACCCGGCGCATGTACCAATTATAGAGGTTGGGAAACGCCCTCGTCTTTTCGAGGTCCAGCGAGACGCGATGTCCGGTCAGTTTTCTCCTGTCATACAGGCTCAAGGCAAACTTGTCCCAGTCCAGAATTTTCAGCCATCCATTGCCCACCGTGCAGGGGGTGAAAATCTGCACCGCATCCGGCAGACAGTGGCATGTCTCCACAATCGCGTCCGCCTCGACGTCCGGGCCGATCTGTCTCTGGGCCAAGTCCACCATGAAGCCGCCCAACATCATCCCCGGCGCTTTCCATCCATGAAAGTTCTCTATTGCCTTCAAAAAATCTTCCAGCGATCTTCCGCAAACATAAGTGCCCGCGGAGGATTCAGAGGTTCGTGTATCCATTTTGCTTAAAAAATCCTTTCCTGTTCAAAAAAAGCATCCTTCATCCATACCGTTTACAGGACGAAAAGTTTGTAGTTCCGCCTTCAGGCGGTGTAGCACCGCCTGAAGGCGGAACTGCAAACTGAAGTGTGAACCCATAAATGAAGGATGCCCGTTTATTTCTCACCTTCCGCTCCGGCATCTTTCAACTGAAAACTGAGGGCCTGTCCCATTTTTTTGCACACCGTGACACAGTCGCCGCAGTTGGTGCATTCTGTCTCCAATGCCTCGTTAAGCGTTTTCGGATTCAGGGAGAGGGAGCAGGCCTTTTGACACGGCCCCTGATCCGAATCGGAAATAAGGCATTTTTCTTTCTGCCACGCCACTTTCAGGCGATACGGATTGACAAGTTTTGCCAAGATCAGAAGAATTGCCTGGGGACACAGATAACGACACCACAGCCGGTTCCGGGAGACGAATTCGAGAAAGAGGATGACAGTGATGACCACTACGGCAACGGAGAGATGCTTCTGGACAATCAGGTATTGAAACACCCGAGAATACCATGCAGGCATGGAAAACTGGTTCATGACGGGTGCTGTCGCAAAGAGCAGGGTGAAGAGCATTCCTGCCATGAAGATGCAGACCTTGATGCGGAACGCGCTGATTCGGATGTTCAGCCCCTTATGGTTTTCAGGCAAAAAACATCTCGCCAAGCCGTGAACCCATTCTGACAGGAGCCCGTAAGGACATATCCAGGAGCAGAAGACCGTGCCAAGACACATCGCCAAGGCCAGCACAATCCCCGCGGCCATCAGAATTCCGGGGGCGACATACCAGTTCTGGATGCTCACCTGCAACACCGCGAGCGGATCCGCCAAAGTCAGGCCGAAAACGCGGACAGAGAGAAAGTTCCCGCAGACATGATTGATCCGCAACTGATGATTCAGATGGGGAATCACGATAAACGCAGCCGCCACGCTGATTTGCAGAATACGGCGGTAAAATTTCAGGGTTGGTTTTTTCATCGCTTCTCCAGTAAAAAAAACCGGTTTCTGACATGGTGCCACGTTCCCGACAAAAGATGTCGGGGACAGGCATGGAAACCTGATCGCCCAGTCCCTGAAGCTTGTCCCCGACGTCTTTTCCCCGACAAGAGATGTCGGGGACAAGTATCGGGGATCTGAAACTGGGTTTCTTTGTCATGATCTGCTCAGACAGCTTCCCACCTCACGCCTCACGTTTCAAATACTCAGAAACCCATTCATTGACAATCCCTGCATCCTTTTTGTCAATCTGCTGGCATACCGCATTTTTCAGTTCCATGATCAGGGGTTTGTCAAGGGAGTCAAGATGGTCCGGGTTATCGGTTCCGATACTCTCAAACGCGTCTTCCATGACCATGTCCGCGACTGGCCCGATCAAGTCAGCCAAGCGTTCTCTGAATGCGTTCAGAAAATCGGTCTTCTTTTTTCCGGACAGAGACTCTGATGCCGAGACAAGTTCAATCAGACCATGGGCATGGAGCCAGCAGATGGCGGACAAAACCTCAGTCTCGGTCATATCTGTTGTGTTTATCACTTGGGAAACCGTATTTTCTCCCTTGAGAGCAAACGATATCTGGAGTTTCTGCGCGTCAAATCCCTCGTATCTCGGACTTGGCGTCCTGACAGTTCTGAACACCGCATCATTTCCCGGGATGATCTTTTTCACCGCTCTCATCCGGACGTCCGCCTTTTCCAGCACATTCATGAATTTCTCTGTGTCAATCGCCCGGATTGCGGAAATGTCAATATTCGGGATTTTGTCTGAGAATGACACCGATATGTTGACCCATTTCAGCAGATTATGGTCCGATTCGCTGCCGATCTCCTTTTCGATCAGCATGGCTCTTATCTTGCCGTGGTCCAGTATGATTCTGCCTTCCCGGCCATCGGTGTCGTTCGTGACATAGAAGCAGCCGCTTGCCTTCTCATCAAGCTTATGTCTCATGGCCTCATATAATGACATGCGCAAATCACCTCAGTTTGGGTAGCGTGACCCCTTTTTCCTTGATCCTGTTGATCTTGTCATGCATGATCTGAAAACTTTTCCGCAATCTTTCAAATGCCAAGGTCAGATGGGCAATCTCATTTTTCGTATCCTCCTCAATGCTTTCGACCCCGAGGTCCATGCCAATCTCCCCCCTGCTCAACTGGGTCGCGGCTTCCGTCAGTCTCACAAGCGGTTTGGCAATGACCAATCGGGTGAAAAAGTAAAAGAGAAACACAGAGACCGCGGCGATGATGAAATTCCACCAAGTAAACACGGAGGTCAGAATTTTGAGCAGGCTGTCCTTGGGGATCTGAATGCTGATGATTCCCCTCACATCTCCCACTTGGTACCCGAAGGATCGGGTGCCGTATTTCTCCAGAAGAATGGACTTCATCGGCTCCTTCACATCTTTGTTCAGATCTCCGTGACATTTCAGACACCCCTCTTTGACATACAGCGGCTCCGCATATCTGTAAAGCCCTCCCTCAAAACCGTCTGCGTATTCAAGGTTCTGGTTCTTGATTCTGTTCAGCACCTCATCCTCAAAAGCATCAGGCTCGTTTTTCGGCTCCCGGAACAGATCCGACACCACCCGGAAGTTGTAGCCGTATTTCAAATCGGCGAGAGACGATATCTCGCGGGTTGCCAGCGCGGGATTGTGAAGGTAAAACTTGGATGCCTGATCTGTGTCAGAAGCGTTTTGGTGTGTTGTCAGAAACCCGTGGGGCCCGCTATAGACATCCTTGGACCACACCCCACCGAGGCTTGCGATCCACTGCCTTGTCAGAACAATCTGCCTACAGACAGATTTGGCCTGCCTTCTGAGGAACTCTCGCTGTGTTTTCTGAATGACCAGCGTATAGGAGATCATCGAAAGCGTCACCAAGACAAAAAGAAGGCAAACCATTTTCGCGAAAAGACTTCGGTTTTTCATAATCACCTCCATAAATTTTGGATGCTGGATGATTGATCAAAGCATCAATCATCAAATGTCAAGCATTAAACATCAAGCATCAGACATCAGTCATCAAACATCAAATGTCAAGCACCAAGTATCAGTCATCAAACATCAAATGTCAAGCATTAATTAAGGAAGCTGGAAGCTGTTGACATGATGAATTTGCGGGTATATCACTCGACTATCAAGTTTTTTTGAGATTGACACAGAAAACGCTGAGATACTGAGGTTCTGAAGGGATTACATCTTGTATCTCAGTGCCGGTGTTGCCTCCAATCTTCCCAGGTTGCGCCCGCTCATATGCTTTTCTGATTCTCTGAATTGAAAAAGGTCTTTGACAATTTGTGCCACCTCACGTAGCCTTTCACCAGGATTTTGGTGTTGCAACATCGAGATGACAAACTCCGTCAGGCTGTCCATCTGAGCCAGTCTTTGCAGGCTGCCGACGGTGTGAGCCGGCAGTTTGTCCTCCAGGCGGGCCGTCTGCTCGGGGCATGGTCATGCATACGATGCCATCACAGGGCAGCCTGTTGCGGATGCGGTTGTGAGTGCCGGAGACAGAACCTTTCATACCGATTTGAGGGGGTATTATCTCGGTGAGGTCTCCCCCGACAATCACATCATCACGACAAGTGCGGACGGCTATGACTCTCAAAGCCATCCTAGGGTTGATGTTCCTGAGGGGAATCTGGAGAGAAGGGATTTTGGTTCACGTTCACGGGCACGAGCACGTTCAGGTTCACGTTCAGGTTCACGTTCAGGTTCACGTTCAGATTCACGTTCAAGGTTCACGTTCAGGTTCACGTTCAGGTTCACGGGCACGTTCAGGTTCACGTTCAGGTTCACGGGCACGTTCAGGTTCACGTTCAGGTTCACGGGCACGTTCAGGTTCACGTTCACGGGTATGTTTGCTCCCCTAAATTCGTTATAATCAGAAAAAAACTTTGAGAGAGATGTCGTGAAAATCGTTTTTTCTGCATCTTAATAATACAGAAGGGAAAAAGGCCTCTGATGGTCGCGAAATTCGGAATATCGGCCATTATATGATTCAAACGGCAATAACCATCTGATTGGAAAGGGGGTGATAGCCATGGTCTGAATTTTTCGGGTTGCATTGCAGCCACAGGGACCGGCCCCGGTTCAGGGGCATGTTCAGGTTCACTTTTGTGTTCAGAGAGAAATCAGTTTTTGAAAAGGAGGCATTACAATGAACAGATTGGCAAAGACGTTGGCTATGGCGGCCGCGCTGATGTTGCTTACGGCCGGGAGTGCGATGTCGCTGACTCTCGGTACGAGTTACGGAGGCGAACCCTCTCTTCAGGAGATTTTCAATGATGTCGTGTCCGGGGGGGTTTTGGATGTTGCGGGCCAGTCAGCCGCGGAAACATGGCGTCCCTCAGAGGCGCTGGTTGACTCGTATCTCGTGACCATGTACCGGGGAGACAGCG
>JAOZRQ010000608.1 GCA_029940115.1 Desulfobacterales bacterium | reverse complement strand
GGATTGCCAAATCCGGCGGGCGGCCTGGATTTGGCAATCCAGGCCGAGCGAGGTTTGTCCAAACGATGATCAAGGCCAAAACTTACAATACATCTGTCCGCCGATTGCCGCGGGACAATTGGCAACTGACCACATAATAACCTCTCGTTGTGAATTGAAAATTGAAAATTTGATGGTTTTCATATGTAACTGGTCATCAGTTTCAAATTTCAAGTTCAAATCTGGACATTTTTCCTTACCACCTCCTTCGTGCATCCAAAGGGTCGCAATTCCGATTCAAAGGTTTTTGCAAACCAAAGACAAAGTGCCTAAAGGCAGAATTACAAACTCTTCAAAATTTGTCAATCTGAGAGATAACAGAATCTATAAGATTGTCCAGAGCGACAAACATTTCTTAAAAACTCTAATAGAGCTTTCAACAGAATGTTTGTCCGGAGTCCCCAGTTCGCAGTTCCGCCTTCAGGCGGTGTCAGACCGCCTGAAGGCGGAACTACGAACTGGGCCTTGGACCACAGCGGTTCGCTCTCCAGCAGCATGTCATACAGTTGCCACATCTCCAGCACCTTGCTGATGAAACCGCGTTTGCACTCCGGGGCATGAAAATGCAAAAATTCCGCCTCGCGGCTCCATTTTTGCACTCCGGGGCATGAGAATGCAAAAATTTCGCCTGACGGCTCCATTTCTGCACTCCGGGGCATGAGAATGCAAAAATTCCGCCTCGCGGCTCCATTTTTGCACTCCGGGGCTATGAAGACTGCCTCGGTATTTTGATGCGCTGAATCGCCTGAATGATCGGCATCACCTGCTCTCTGTGTTCAGGAGCGATCAGCCCGGCTTTCAGGGGATGATTCGGTATGAGTCCCAAAAAGTCACCCTTCAGCGAGGCGTCCCTGTACTGCTGGCGAATCTCATCGTCGCCCATCAGGAGCAACACGTCTGTGAGATTGCCGGAATACCCATCCGCGTCGATATGTTCGACATATTGCAGAAACAGATTGTTCACGGAGATGACGAACGGTTCGACATCCGCATACCCTGTCTTCCGGCAATCCTCTCCTGAGACAAAGCACCTGCATCCAAGTGGCCTCATTGGATAGATCGGGCATTCGTCATCCCCTGTCAGTAGCGGGCATCTCCCCCATGTGGGGTCGTTCTCCTCCTCTGGAGGCTCCTCTCCCTCCATGCAACGCACAGCGAGCGCGTTTGTGGTGATTCGGGGATGAAACCGTTTTTCAGAGCGCCCGGCCTCAAGGCTTTGGAAGATATGGGGCTTCCCGTTTGAAATCATGTACTTCGCGATGGGGTATGCCTCAAGGGTGGTCAGCGTGACATTGCGAGTGCAACACGCCGCGCAATATCGTTGACAGACGACATCGAGCGTGTTTGCAAACTCGTCATAAATGCTGTAAATCTGATGTAAAATAGCGGATTTGGTGTCCAAGTTCATTATATCAGTCCCTTGCCCTGCCGGGAAAGGGCAGGAATGGGGAGGTCATAGACTTCAGAAGCTAAGTTTTTCCAAAAAACTTTCCATACGATAAAAAGTTTGTAGTTCCGCCTTTAGGCGGTGCCACACCGCCTAAAGGCGGAACTACAAGCTGGCCAATTACTAGCAGAACCAGACAGAAATGTCAATCTTAAATCTTAAATCCATTGGTGTAAACTTAGGACCATTGCGCCAACACCCCTCTGGCCCCCTCAAGAGGGGAATCCATTGAAATCCAACCATTGAAGGGGATGTCTTTTCAGATCAATGCGTCCCTTCCGAGTCCCCTAAGTTTACACTTATGATCTCAAGTGGAGCATTTAAGATAATCAGTAGATCTAAAAGGGCAGGGAAACCCGGTTTCTGGCACTGTGTCGCGCCATCTGAGCCTGATGGTCCAATCCCCTGATGGCTGAAACCGGGTTTCTTTGCCATGATAATGCTTGCCTGAGAAAGAAACTAAGTTTTTTGAAAAAACTTGGCTGTGTACAGGACAAAAAGTCGGGAACGGGCGGGAAACCCGGCTTTTCTCCAATTGGACAAGATCGGGGAGATGGCCCATATCATGGAGACGGTGCTTTCGGCACTGCGATCCGGTGAAGTCAAGCCTGAGACAGAGGTTGTCAATGAACTTCTTGCCGGCATAGACCTTCTCAACACCATGCTGAATGATGTGGGACGGAGCAATGAATTCGACATTTCGGATATCCATGGTCGGCTGACCGCCCTGCATAAAGAAATAGAATCCCCAGAATTGCAGGAAGTGACAAAGTCGGATATCCGCCTGCAAAATGGTTCCGGAGATGAGATCGGATTTGAAATCAACTGGCTCAAGCTCTCTCCGAAACATGCGTTTCTCCATATGCTGAAATGCAATCTTTCGGAGCTGTCCGAAAGGGAATATAAAAGCCCGGCAGCCTTTATCAGAGAACTTCTGAAATATGGGGAAATCATTGATGCCAACCTCCAGACGCCTCACGGGGACTTGAGCGAAGGTCTGCCTAATGGGGCGTTGTTATATTCCATGCTTTATTCCACATCTTTGAATTCAGAGCGCATAACGGAGAGGTTCGGCATAGTGACCCAAGCAAGGGAACCACCATCATCCTCAGAATTCCTTTGACATTGGCCATCATTGACGGTATGATCATCCTTGGCCGACGCGCTGAATGTCAAGGCGAACATCGCCGCGGCCATAGCCAGCGGAAACTTGGAACAGGATGTCCCCGTGACTTCTGAAAAGGACACCTTGGGCAATGCGCTCAGGGACATGATTGAAGGCTTGGGCCATCTGATCCGTCAGGTGAATGAGGCCGCGCTCCAAGTCGCCTCGCCCGCGGCACAGGTTTCCGAAGCGAGTCACTCCCTCTCCGAGGGAACCACCGAACAGGCTGTGCATCCCTTGAGCAGACCGCCAACTCCATGATCGAGATCGGTTCCCAGACCCGATTCAATGCAAAAAATGCTTTTGAGACGAGCGAGCTGGCGGGGCAGACCCGGGAGCTTGCGGAACAGGGCATGGAAAAAGTGGACCATATGGTCTCCGCCATGGAGAACATTTATGAGGCGAGCCGCTCCGTATCCAAAATCATAAAGGTGATTGATGAGATCGCGTTTCAGACCAATCTGCTGGCCCTGAACGCGGCGGTGGAAGCGGCACGGGCCGGCCGCCACGGCAAGGGGTTCGCTGTGGTGGCCGAAGAGGTTCGCAATCTCGCCGGCCGCAGCGCAAAAGCGGCCAAGGAGACGGCCGAACTGATCGAAGATGCCATGGAACGGGTGGAAAACGGAAACCGCATCGCCGGCCAAACCTCGGAGGCGTTGGGCAGAATCGTGGCATTTGCGAACAAAGTGGCGGATCTGGTGAGTGAGATTGCCAAGTCCTGCAATGACCAGTCCCAAGGAATTGATCAGATGAACCGAGGACTCGGACAGATCGATCAGGTGACCCAGCAGAATGCGGCAAACGCGGAGGAGACCGGCTTCAGGTTAAAGGGGATGAAGGTCAAAGGAGGAAGCCGGGTTTTGCCGCTCAGATTCTTTTGACGCCGAAGGGATTGAGAGTGGATTCCGGGTCAAATGACGGGAACCTCGTCTGAGGGGGATGAAGTCACAGGGATTGCCGGTTCCCGCCATCTGCCCGGAATGACAGGTTTGTGTTGGATTCAGGGAGCAAAGGGACCGACACCGAATAGAGTAGCTCTCAATGGACAAAAAATTTTCTGCCAAAAACCGGACATAAATCGATGCACCAACCCAAAAAAAATGGTGAAAAACGGCGCGTCGGCAACAAACACACCTGAACCCTACAGAAGCCAACTCACAAACTCACAAACACACAAACTCACAAACACACAAACTCACAAACACAC
>JAOZRQ010000130.1:6805-14326 GCA_029940115.1 Desulfobacterales bacterium | reverse complement strand
ATAAAGGATTTGCTGATTTCGGGTTTAAAAAATTAAATCCTTTAATTTCAAGAGGTTACATTTTCTGATACTTTAATTTTCAAAAACTGTCCGAACTATTGTTCCTGAAGAATCGGCCCCTCAGAGTCTTAACCGCACATGTCGAAAAAATTGGAAGCCTTGAAAAAATTCTTGACTGGGGATCGGGTTCCTGATAGGAAGAAGTTCATTCATGAAATTCCAAAAAAGGGAAGTTCTGTGTCCCTCCAACCTTCTGTTTTGACGGGGAATATTCCCCATTGAAAGTAAGTATTCGGTGAAACCCGTCGATTGCAACCATGCGAACCAACAAATTCATAAAACAGACTTCTATTTCAGAAAGCGAGCGGAGAAAGCGGAAGCGGGAGATCGTGATCATTTTTTTTGTCATACTGTTCCTTGTCCTTCTGACCGTTGTCGAGACCCGGGTCATCTATTTCGGCGCGGACTTTCCGAGTTCCCATACCATATTGATGTTCATCCTGATCAACATTGAACTCCTGCTCGCGATCCTGCTGATATTTCTGGTGTTCAGAAATCTTGCAAAGCTTCTTTATGACAGAAAGCACAGGGTCATGGGGGCAAAGCTCCGCACCAGACTTGTGCTCGCGTTCATATCCTTCACGCTTCTGCCGACCATCGTTCTTTTCTTCTTCTCCATCAAATTCATCAGCAGCAGCATTGAAATCTGGTTCAATGTTCCCATCAAACAGACCCTTGAAATCTCACTGGACGTGGGGAGACAGCTGTATGAACATGTGGAGGAGAACAACCAGTTCTTTCTGGAAAAGATCGCATACCAGATTGATGCGCGAAACCTCATGGCGGAGGGAAAGCGGAGGGAGCTTTCAGGCTATCTGGAGGATGTCCAGGGATATTTCAACATTGACGCGGTCGAGGTGTATGACCCGAATGCGGAGCGGATCACCTTTGTCTTCGGGTCGAAGTTGGAGGCCCATCTGCTGAAGCGCATGTCTGCGGACAGCTTTTACAAGGACTTCAAATTGAAAAAGGTCCGATCCATCTTTGAGAACACCCCCAAGGGGGATCTGACCCGAACCATCGGGACAGTCCCCTTCGGTGTGAATCACACAGAGGCTGAGGGCTTTGTCATTCTCTCCATCCTGATCCCTCCGGATCTCTCGGAGAACATGGCGGCCATTTCGGAAGGATTCGATGAGTATCAGCAGAAAATCTATCTTCTGAAGGAACCGATCCAGATCACCTATTACATCACCATGTCCATCGTGGCCTTGCTGGTGTTGTTCTGTGCGATATGGTCCGGATTTCATCTGGCAAAAACGATCAGCATCCCCATCATGCAATTGGCCGAGGGAACTCGGAGAGTTGCGGAAGGGGACCTCAGCTTCAGCATCGCGTCGGCCGCGGATGATGAGATCGGAAGCCTCATGAACTTGTTCAACAAAATGACCCGGGATCTCCGAAGCAGCCGGGAGCAGTTGGAACTTTCGGCCCAGATGCTTCTGGATCAGAATGTCGAAATCGAAGAACGCCGGCGATACATGGAGATCGTGTTGCGGAACGTCTCAACAGGCGTCATCACGTTGGACGCGGACGGCTTTGTCGCCACGGCAAACAAATCCGCGGAGAAGATGCTGAACATCAAATCCGACGACATTCTGCGGCAAAGCTATAAAAAGCTTTTGAAAGGGGGGCATCTCGACTTTGCCAGGGAAATCATGGAGAGCCTTGCCCGGGAGGATGCGGTGGAATTCCCCCTGAAGCTGACCATTGACGGCAGCCCCCGGAGCTTCATCATGCGGGTGAATGTGCTCAAGGATGACACCGGCCGACGCATGGGCGCGGTCATGGCCTTTGATGATCTGACGGAGCTGGAAAAGGCCCAGCGCATGGCCGCATGGCGGGAGGTCGCCCGCAGAATCGCGCATGAGGTGAAAAACCCCCTCACCCCAATCAAGCTCTCTGCCCAGCGTCTGAAACGAAGATACTCGGAGCGGTTGGATGAACCGGTCTTTGACGAGTGTACCCGGATGATCATTGACCATGTGGATCTGATCCGGAACTTGGTGAACGAATTTTCCACATTTGCCAAATTTCCGACCGCGGACCCGAAGCTGTGTGACTTGCCCCCCATCATTGAGGAGACGGTCGCGCTGTACCGGGAGGGGCATGAGCATATTCATTTCGAGACACGGATGCCGAATCATCTCCCCAAGCTCCATCTTGACCGCCGGCAGATCAAGCAGGCCATGATCAATCTGGTGAACAACGCGATCGCCGCGATAAGGGAACGGGGCACTGTGGCGATCAGCTTGGCGCACCATCCGATTTCAAAAACAGTTCGCATCGACGTTGCGGACGACGGTCCCGGGATCTCCGATGAGGACAAAACCCGCCTGTTTGAGCCTTATTTCTCCACAAAGAAGACGGGCATGGGCTTGGGGCTGACCATTGTCAGCACGATTGTGGCGGATCATCGCGGCAGGATCAACGTGCAGGACAACCTGCCCCGGGGGGCCAAGTTTGTCATAGAATTGCCGGTTTAGAAATTGGGAATTATAACGGATTTGGGGGAGCCCTGCCCCGGGCGTATTTATAAGTTGGATGGATTTTTTTACACCGGATTTTCAGAGATGTCATGGCGGATATCTGGGACCGACTACCACTGACCCGCCGCCCGGCCCAGTTCATCAATCACCTCCGCCATCCCCACCTTCCCATCGCCGTCCAGATCCCCATAATAGGGGGCTGGCATGCCGGCCAGGATCTTCAGGGCCATGATCGCGTTTCCCAGATGGCCATCATCTTGGATTTCCGCGGGGTTGCCGAGATTGTTGTGGTAAATCTTGGCTATTCGGGTCTCCTCATACTCACCGGTCAGAAGGATATCCGGATAGCCGTCGTTGTCATAATCTCCCCATGCGACCGCGCCGTTGCTCACGCCGATCAGGCCGGCGTTGATTGCGGTGAAGGTCTCCGTCTCATCGTCATAGCGATACACCTCGGAAATCTTGCCGTCGGCATTCTCACCTGTCAGAAGGATATCCAAGTACCCGTCATTGTCGTAATCCCCCCAGGCCGCGGAGGAATTGTACACATCAGGCAAATCCGCATACGCATCCGCAAACGTCCCGGCATCGTTGCGATAGACCTTGGAAATCTCCCCGTCATCCGTCTTTCCGGTGAGGAGAATGTCCGGGTGGCCGTCGCCATTGTAGTCGCCCCATGCCGCGCACCCGCTGCTGATCCCGGGCAGATCCGCCTCAATGTCAGTGAACTCCCCGTCATCGTTGCGATAGACTTTGGAGATTCTCGCCTCGCCGTCATGCCCGGTCAGAAGGATGTCCGGATCGCCGTCCGTGTCATAATCGCCCCATCCGCCGGAAGCATAGTAAACACCGGTCAGCCCCACGTCAATCTTCTCAAACTGACCGGCATCGTTCCGATAGATCACCGCGATGCCTGTCACGTCGCCATCTGTGGTCTCATATCCGCCGGCGAGAAGGATGTCCGGGTCCGCGTCGCCATCATAATCCTTCCACGCGGCAAACCCTTGGAAAATGCCGGCCAAGCCGGCGCTGACCGCCTCAAACTTTCCGTTGTTGTTGCGATAGATTTTCGCGACACTCCGCTGTTTCGGACTGTTGGATCCGGTGAGGAGAATGTCCATGTCGCTGTCTCTGTCATAATCTCCCCAACTCACGGATCCGAAATAGACACCAATCAGGCCCGCGGGAATGCTCGCAAAGGTGCCGTTGGTGTTGCGATAGACTTTCGCGACACTTTCCCCCTGAGGCGGGATATCATAATCATACCCGCTCAGAAGGATATCCGGATCTCCGTCATTGTCGTAATCTCCCCAAGCGACCGCGCTTTTCCGGGCAACACCGGTCAGCTCGGCAGATATGTCGGAGAAGATGGCGAGAACGGTGAACGTCACATCTGCGGCCTCCCCGGAATTGCCCGAATAATCTTCCACCGTGGCTCCGATGGCCATATGGTATGTCTGATTGCTCTCCAGTTCCATGCCCGGCCGGATGGTGATCACCATCTTCCGCGTGTCAATGACCGCGTCGAAAGGGACGTCGTCCCCGTCTGAATCCGTTTTTCTGAAGGTGATCAGGCCATCCACATTTATGTTGGTGATCTGCCTCCCGTCGATGAACCGGACCGGTTCGTCAAATTCAATCACGATATCTTTAGTCGAGGGGACATCCTTTGTGCCGTCCATCGGGGTGATCGTCACCACAGGCGGTTCCGTGTCCTCTGTGACAAAGACCGCGCTGGCCGGTGCGAGCGGGTTGTTTTCATAGTCCTCCACCGTTGCTTCGATCGCGACATGATAGCTCTGACGGCTCTCCATGTCCGCATCCGGATTGATGGTGATCACGGTCTTTCCGCTGTTGATGGTCGCGTTGAAGGGGACGTTCTTCCCGGTGGGGTCGTCCTTCTTGAAGAGGATCAGGCTGTCCACATTCACACTGGTCAGCGGCGTGTCATTGAGCAACCGGACCGGCTTGCTGAAGGTGAGGGTGATGTTTCCGTTCAGTTCCACGTCCTTCTGGCCATCCGCGGGAGCAAAGGCCGCTGTGGGGGCGGCCGTGATCATGAGGGTGAACTGCTTGTCATAAGATTCGTCCCAACTGTCGGTGGCACGGACCCGGATGTTGTAGCGGTTCTGTTCGATGTATGTGAATTCCGCATTGGCCTTCAGGGTGCTGTGTTCAATGAAGAAGAAATCATTCCCGTCGCCCCCCGCGCCCGGGACCAGATCATAGGTGTGGGTGTCCCCCTGATCCTGATCCGTGGCGACAAACGCGCCCACCGCCGAACCGATCGGCAACCCCTCGGTGATCAGGTTGTGATCGAGGGTGATGTCCGTCGGCTTGTCATTGTTGTCAATCACGATGATGGAGAAGTCCTTCTCAAAACTCCCGCCCCTGCCGTCGTCGGTCCTCACCCGGATGCTGTAGCTGTTCTTGGTTTCATAGTCGAGTATCTTCTGGGTGCTCAGGGTGTTCCCCTGAATGCGGAACGACGCGTTGTCACTGATGATCAGGGTATAGGTGTGGGTGTCACTCTCATCCGGATCGGTGGTGGCATAAGTGCCCACCTCTGTGCCGACTGGCTGGTTCTCATCAAGCGCGCTGTTGTCCAAGATGATGTCGGTCGGATCATCATTGGCATCGTCAATGGTGATGGTGAAGGCCTTTTCAAAGGTCCCGCCATGGCCGTCATCGGTTTTCACCCGGATCGCATAGCTGTTCTTCACATTATAGTCGAACATGTCCGCGGTCTCCAGATGTGTGCCCTGGATCCGGAAGGATTCGTTGTCCGCCGCGCCGGATCCGGATACCAGGGTGTGGGTGTGCGTATCCCCGCTGTCCGGGTCGCTGGTGCTGAAGGAGCCGACTTTTGTGCCGGCAGGCATCTTTTCCTCCACGCGGGTCTTGCTCAGGGCGATGTCGGTGGGGGCTTGGTTCACGCTCCCCACTTGGTTCACGTCGAGGGTCAGGGGGCTGTTCTCCGCTCCGATCGCGGTGACGGTGAGGGTTCCGGTTCGCTCTGCCCCGGTGTTGGCCTCGTGACTCACGGCAATCGCGCCGCTGTCTGTCCCGGACGCGCCACTCTTGATGGTCAGCCAGGAGACATCCGCCTCTGCTCTCCAGTTCAAGGTGCCGGTCCCGGCATTTGACACCACAAAGGTGATCAGGCCGCTCTCGCCGGTCACCTCTTGGGAAGCCGGCGTGACCGACAGGACCGGCACGTCCGCCGGCAACTCGGCCTGTGTCAGCTGAACCTTCTTGGGGCTGTTCGACGCGCCCTCGGCGGTCACTGTGAGGGTTCCGGTTCGCTCTGTTCCCGGGTTGGTCCCATAGCTGACGGTGATGGTTCCGCTGTTCGTGCCGGACCCGCCGCTCAGAATCATCAGCCAGGAATCATCCGCGGTCGCGGTCCAAGTCATGACCGTCCCTTGGGGGCCGGTGTTCTCCACCTCATAAGTCATCTCCCCCCCGCCTCCGGAGACATTCTGGGAGGTCGGCATGACCGACAGGACTGGCACGTCCGTGGGGCCGGCGGCTTGGGTCACCTGCACGATCTGCGGGCTGTTCCCCGCGTCGGCCGCGGTGATGGTGAGGGTTCCGATCCGTTCGGTCTCTCCGGGATTGTTCGCGCAACTGACTGTGATGATCCCGCTGTCGGTTCCCGCGCTCCCGTCGTCAATGGTGAGCCAGTCATCATCCGCGGATGCGGTCCAGGCCATTCCCGGTGTGCCGGTGTTTGTCACCACAAAGGTCGTTGCGCCGTCAATTCCGTCAACCTCTCGGGAGATGGGGGTGACCGAGAGGAAGGGCACGTTCTCCGCGGCCGCCTGGCTCACCGCGACAAACTGGGGGCTTTGGGCCGCGTCCGGTGCGGAGACGGTGATGGTGTCAACTCTTTCACTCCCGGCATTCGCCTCGTAACTGACGGTGATGGTCCCGCTGTCGGTCCCCGAATCCCCATCTGTGACCGTGATCCAGGTGGCATTTGATTTCGTTGTCCAGCTCATTACGCCTGTGCCGTCATTTTTCACCGTAAAGGTGGCGGTTCCAGTCTCCGCGGAGGCAGGCGACACTGTCGGCGTGACCGATAACACCGGTTCTCCGCCGGCCCCTGCGGATTGGGTCACGTCAACAGACTGAGGACTGCCCGTGGCACCGGCCGCGGTGATGATGATCGCTCCGGAGCGTTCTGCGTCGGTGGTGTTGGATGGGTAAGTGACGGTCACGGCTCCGTCGCCGGTTCCGCTGGCATCCCCTTCGATGGAGAGCCATGTGTCCGGGGCCTCCGCTTCCCAAGAGAGGGTTCCGCCGCCAGCATTCTGAATCGTGATCTCAAATGTGCTGCCGACCGGGGTGAGTTCCTGTGAGGTCGGCGTGACGGATAAGACCGGTGTGTCCCCGGCTTCGGCGGACTGGGTCACGGTGACCATCTTGAATGCGGGGCTCGCGCCGGCCGCGGTCACGATGACGGAGCCAGTGCGTTCTGCGCCGGTGGTATTCGCCTGGTAACTGATGGTGACTGTGGCATCGCCGGTCCCACTGACATCCCCTTCGATGGAGAGCCATGTATCCGGGGCATCCGCTTCCCAGTTCAGTGTGCCGCCACCGGCGTTCTGAATCGTCATGTCGAATGTGCCGCTCCCCACAGAGACCGTCTTGGAGGTCGGGGTCACAGAGAGCTCCGGCGTGTCGCCCAGTTCGCCGGCTTGGGTCACGGTGATCATCTTGAATGCAGGGGTCGCGCCAGCCGCGGTCACAATGACGGAACCGGTGCGTTCCGCGCCGGTAGTGTTCGATTGATGAGTGACGGTGACGGTCGCGTCGCCGGTCCCGCTGGCCGTGCCCTCGACGGAGAGCCACGCGTCCGGGGCTTCCGCTTCCCAAGTCAGGGTTCCCCCGCCGGTGTTCTGAATCGTGATATCGAATGTGCCGCTCCCCACAGAGACCGTCTTGGAGGTCGGGGTCACAGAGAGCT
>JAOZRQ010000130.1:3049-6705 GCA_029940115.1 Desulfobacterales bacterium | reverse complement strand
CGCCCAGTTCGCCGGCTTGGGTCACGGTGATCATCTTGAATGCAGGGGTCGCGCCCGCCGCATTGACAATGACGGAGCCGTTGCGCTCTGCACCGGTGGTATTCTCTTTATAGCTGATGGAGAGGGTCTTGTCGCCAGT
Source organism: Desulfobacterales bacterium (assembly GCA_029940115.1). Classification (GTDB taxonomy): domain Bacteria; phylum Desulfobacterota; class Desulfobacteria; order Desulfobacterales; family 4be13; genus JAOZRQ01. The sequence continues at coordinate 6,566 of JAOZRQ010000130.1, read as the reverse complement.
TCCGCTGGCCGCGCCCTCAATGGTCAGCCACGCGTCCGGGGCCTCCGCTTCCCAAGTCAGGGTCCCCCCGCCGGTGTTCTGAATCGTGATTTCAAATGTGCCGGCACTTACAGAGACATCCTCTGATGGGGGGGTGACGGACAATACCGGTGTGTCGGCTGATCCGGCCTCCTGAACCACATCGACGGTTTGAGGACTTCCCGTTGCCCCGGTCGCGGTGATGGTGATCTTTCCGGTGCGTTGGGCCTCGGTGGGGTTCTCATCGCAATTGATGGTGAGGGTCTTGTCTCCGGTCCCGGTGGCGCCCCCTTCAATGGTCAGCCAGTCTTGATCTGAAACCGCTTCCCAAGAGAGGGTTCCCCCACCGGTGTTCTCAACGGTCATGTCAAAGGTGCCGCCGGTTCCGGGAATCGTCTCGGCATTCGGGGTCACAGACAAGGTTGGGGGCGTGTCCCCTTCTTCGTATTCATAGGCCCCGATCTCACAACTGGTGCCTTGGGGCCGAAACTGGCCCAACTGGTCGGTGGAAGGCGTGTCATCACCATCACAGGTTCCCGCGTTGATGGCCGGGCTGCCGGTTTGCAGGGCATGAACCCCGTTGCTGAGTGCGTCGAGCATCGGGTCTTGTCCGGTGATATCACTGGTCTCGGTGAAATACGATCCAGCGTCTTTTTTCACCAGATTGTATCCAGAAGAGAGGATATCCCCCCCTTCTTTGGCGTAGTCATCAGGCGTGTTGCCGGCAATGATGGTATTCTTGAGGGTGACTGTGCCGGCCGCGACATAAAGCCCGCCGCCGCCACTGGCAACATTGTTGTTGAAAGTGCAATTGGCAAGGAAGGGATTGCCGCTTTTGTTGTACAGCCCACCACCATAGGCCGCCCCACCAAACCCTTGAGCAGAATTGGCGCTGAAGGTGCAGTTCGTCATCGTGGGATTGCCGTTTTCATTGTACATTCCGCCGCCAAAGGCCACAAAGGCGTTGACATGGTTGTCGACAAACGCGCAGTTCATAAGGGTCGGGCTACCGCCGACATTATACAAGCCGCCGCCTGGGGCCGCGCTACCCTCTGTGATGATGAAGCCGTCCAGAATCGCGGTGCTGTCTGTCCCGCTGGCTGTGACCACATGATTGCCGCCGCTCAGAATGGTGGGGTTTGCCCCCAGATTCCTGTCATCCCGGTTCGATTCTGTGCCGCCAAAGCCGCCATAAATTCCCACGCCGTTTTTTAATTGGAAGGTGTCACCCGGGGTATAGGTTCCTGCGGCCACCCAGATATCATCGCCATTTGCCGCGGCAGAGAGGGCGTCTTGGAGGTCGGTGTGGGCGTTTTGCCATGAGCTGCCGTCGTTGCTGCCAGAGGCATTCCCTTCCACATATATGACATCAGCCTGTGCGGGGGCAATAAATGACATCCCGCACACGATTGCCAACATTATGACCCAGTTCATCAGCGTCCTTCTCATTTTTTCCTCCTGTGCAAATTAAAAATTTTCCCTGTGTACAGGACAATGAAGTTGTGGACGGCGAGAAACCCGGCTTTCTTCCAAATGGGCCGGCTCCCCAACTGCCAGAAAAAGCCGGGTTTCTTCTTCCATTCGTTTTTTGTCCTGTACACAGAAATTTTCCAAAGAAACTCAGTTTTTTCAAAAAACTTAGTTTCTCTTATTCTGAATTTGTTTGGATGGTTCCGAAATTTCGGGAACTGACAATGAAAAAAATTATGTCCACCTATCTCCTGAAGGCTTACCATTTGCCAAAATCTGGAACTTTATCATAATTTTCAGTCAGAATTCAAGGATTTGCTCTGGATGATCCATAATTTTTTCAAAAAGAGTCAGCAGATCGAAAAGTTCACGTTCAAGTTCAAGTTCACGTTCAAGTTCACGTTCAAGTTCACGGCATCCCCAAATCCGTTATAATCAGAAAACGTCGGGGATCTGAAACCGGGTTTCTGTCATCAAACTTCTCAATCTACTGAGAGTGGGTTCCAAATCTGAAATCAGGCTTTTATGTTTATTGGATACACAGAAAAAACTTTTTTCTTACTGAAAAACTCACTTCCCGAAAGAAACCCGGTTTCGGCCTCAGCAAGTGCGGCGGTCCCAAGGCGGACGATTTGCCAATTTCAGACTTGTTGCCAGTCAGGATTCGGATATCTGTTGTTCTTTTCCCAGAAGCCTGCTCAATTCCAGTCGGAGGGGCACCGCCAACTCCTCAAACTGCTCCTTCGAGAGGATGCCTCGGAGATACAGGCTTTCCAGCACTTCGATCTTGCCTTCGACCTTGCCTTCGACCTTGCCCTTGATCTCACCTTTTACTTCAGCCTCATGGCGAATGTGTTCGGTGATGGTTGTCGCTATGAATGCCATCTCGGTCTCCTCCTCTATCCTGTTGACGGCCTGATCCGGAACCTTCTTGTAGGCGTCCACTGACTGTTCCACAAGCAGCTGCTCATTGCCCAGCTGGTCCCTCATCCCGGCCGCGGCCTTGTAAATCTCACGGACCAGCTCCTCGGGGTCCGTCCCCCTGTCATCGGCCTTCAGCGCCAGCAGCCTGCACATCAGCGAGTGCCTCCTGATGAGGTCCTGGCTTTTTTCGGCCTTGACCTTGATCACGTCAAAATGGAAGAGCTGCCTCCCCCTCTTGCTGTCAAACGCGTACCAGAAGGAGTCGGCCATCGGCTTCCGCCACACCGCCTTGTCGGTGTAGACGACCATGCTCCAGACCGGGACCTGCCTCAGCAGCCACGCGTAGCAGGCGTACTCGAACACGCGCTTGGAAATGTCCTCCCTCTTGCTCATATGCTCGATCTGGATCACGATCTCACGGAGCTCGCCGTCAATCTCCGCCTCCATCGCCAGGAACAGGTCGCCCCTGAGGCCCTCCCTCAGGGCCTCGTACTTGCTGACGAACTCCTTGTCGATGAACCTGAACGTCCCGATCCTGATGTCGGGAAAGTGGTGGGCGAAGAACTCCTCCGTGAACGACGTGATCAGCCATTTGAACAGGGAGTCGTGGGTTTTGGGATTTGACTTCATCTATCCTCCCATTTTTCCGCACATTCAACGCACAGACCCGTTTCAGGCATGATCATCAGCCTTCCGAACGGAATCTCCTCCTCACATTCCCTGCACAGCCCGAAATCAGGATCATTTATCACTCTCAAGGCGTGTTCCAGACTTGACAGCGTATGTTGTGCACTGTGCAATGCCGCCTCATTTATGCTTTTGCTGCTGATGGCCTCCATCCGGGTGAGCCGGCCTATGGCATTGTCAGGAGGGATCGGTCGGGTCAGCTCTTTGTAAGAGACAACATCTTTTTTCAGACTTTCGATCTTTTCCCTGATATGATTGCCAAGCTTCTGTTTTTGTTCCTTTTCCATTGTTCTCGCTTCTCACTTTTTTCATCACAATTATTTTCCCGGGGAGCGAATTGAGCTCGGTCGCCTCATGCTCGGTTCGGACTTCGGCGTGAGCTCAGTCGAACGAGTGCCAAATCCGAACCGCCGCCGGA
>JAOZRQ010000130.1:0-2949 GCA_029940115.1 Desulfobacterales bacterium | reverse complement strand
TCGGACTTCGGCGTGAGCTCAGTCGAACGAGTGCCAAATCCGAACCGCCGCCGGATTTGGCAATCCCGCGGGAGCAACAGGGATGCTCGGTTGGGTCGCCTCATGCTCGGTTCGGACTTCAGCGTGAGCTCAGTCGAACGAGTGCCAAATCCGAACCGCCGCCGGATTTGGCAATCCCGCGGGAGCAACAGGGACGCTCGGCTCGGACTTCGGCGTGAGCTCAGTCGAACGAGTGCCAAATCCGAACCGCCGCCGGATTTGGCAATCCCGCGGGAGCAACAGGGATGCTCGGTTCGGACTTCGGCGTGAGCTCAGTCGAACGAGTGCCAAATCGTCTAATCTTCCTGAAGTTCCTTTATGTCCGCATAGTAGTCGAGCACCTCCGGATTCCTGAGAGCATCCTTGTTCAGCACCGGCTGGCCTTGGATGACCTTCTTCACGGCCAGTTCCACCTTCTTCATGTTGAGCGTGTAAGGCACGTCCGGCACAGGCAGAATTTTTGCCGGCACATGTCTCGGAGACGCATTGGTGCGGATCGTGCCTTTGATCTTCTTTTTCAGCTCCTCTGTCAGCTCACAGCCCTGCGCCATCTTGACAAAAAGAATGATCCGGACATCATTTTCCCAAGGTTGCCCGATGACCAGGCTGTCCTCTATCTCTTCCACCTGATCGATTTGGCGATAGATCTCCGCGGTGCCGATGCGTACGCCCCCGGGATTCAGTGTCGCGTCGGATCGCCCGTAGATGGTCACGCCGCCCCGGTCATTGATTTCGATGTAGTCGCCATGACGCCAGATGTTGGGGTAAACGTCAAAATACGCGTCATGGTATTTCTTCCCCTCCGGATCATCCCAGAAATGGATCGGCATGGAGGGAAACGGCGCGGCGCAGACCAGCTCGCCCTGCTGGCCCATAATCGGATTCCCATTCTCGTCAAACGCTTGGACCTTCATGGCCAGCCCTCTGCACTGCAATTCCCCGGCATGGACCGGCCCCATCGGATTGCCCAACGCGAAGCAACCGTTCAGATCGGTCCCGCCGGAGATGGACGCGAGCTGAAGGTCCGGCTTGATCTCCTCGTAAACAAAGTCGAACCCCTCGATGGAAAGGGGGGAGCCTGTGGAGAGCACCGCCCGGAGGGGGCTCAGGTCGTATTCCTTTCCCGGCCTCACCCCGGCGTTCTGGAGCGCGGCAAGATACCCCGCGCTGGTTCCGAATACGGTGATCTTCTGATCCTGAGCCATCTGCCAAAGCGCGGCGGGTTCGGGATGAAAGGGGTTGCCGTCAAAGAGCGCAAGGGTCGCACCGACACCCAGTGAACTGGTCAGCCAGTTCCACATCATCCATCCACAGGTGGTGAAATAGAAGATGGTATCCTCCCGCTTCAGATCGGTATGGAGAACGAGTTCCTTCAGGTGATGCATCAGGATGCCCCCCGCGCTTTGCACCATGCACTTGGGAAGGCCGGTGGTTCCAGAGGAGTACATGATGTAGAGGGGGTGATCAAAGGGGAGTTGCTCAAATTCGATCTCCAGGCCCGATTCGGCGGATTTGAAGTCCCTATAAAGAACCGCATTCGGAACGTTGCTGATATCCGGGTCCTCTTCGGTATAGGGGACGACAACGACTTTCTCAACTGAGGATATCTCCTTCAGAATGGTCGAGATGCGCGCGACAGAGTCGAGCTTCTTCCCTTTGAAGGAATAGCCATTCGCCGTGAACAGGACTTTGGGCTGTATCTGGCCGAACCGGTCCAGCACCCCTTTCACGCCGAAATCGGGAGAGCATGAGGACCAAGCCGCGCCCATGCTCGTGGCGGCCAGCATCGCGATGATGGTCTCCGGCATGTTCGGCATGAAGCCGGTCACCCGATCCCCTGCCTTCACGCCGGAGGCTTTCAGAGACTTGGCGACCCGGGCCACCTCGTCGTAAAGCTCGGCATATGTGATCTTCCTCGGTTCGGCCTCTTCGCCCTTGAAGATCAGCGCGGTCTGGTCGTCCCGGTACCGAAGCAAATTCTCCGCAAAATTGAGCCGTGCGCCTGGAAACCATTTGGCCCCGGGCATCTTGCCCAGATCGTCAATCACCTCATTGTAGGGGGTTGAGGCTTTTATTTCAACAAAATCCCATAAGGTCCGCCAGAAATCTGGGATATTCTCAACAGACCACTGATAGAGGTCCTTATATTCCGCGAAATTCTTTCCATACGTCTCATTGATGAGATTCATGATACGGTACATGTTGGTGCTTTTGATCCGTTCTTCCGAAGGTTGCCACAACAACTTTGCCATGTTCTTGACTCCTTTTTGGGAATTGCATGTTTCAAAAAAAGATTTCTCAGGTGCATTTTCACGGTGGCTATCAAAAAATCATCTGATTAGAAGGTGTTTGAAGACTTCCCTGTGAACCCCGCAATGGCGCGGGTTTTCTGGAGATGGCCATCTCCGGTTTGTCCAATCATTTCAGGAGGATGACCCGCTGAGGATGACCCGCTCATGAAGGTGTTTGAAAACACCTTCTAGGGAGCCCCTGCCCACATGCATGTTCACGGCCATGGGCGACGGGTATGTCCGCAGGCAGGGAACGGGCACGGGCCTCTATAATCAGAAAATTATTGTATATCAGAGATGTGACAAGGAATGCAACAATTTTTTGGTGCTGGCATGGATCCTTTTCTCTATACGATGAGCCTCATGTGTGGGCTTGGCTGACAGCGGAACAAGATTGGATTCGGATGTATCCATCCGAACCGAGCGTGAGGGGCAAGATGGTGATTCGACTTGGAGAGCCTCCTCGGGATGTTGGCGATCCATCTGTCAAAGTTTGCAAATTCCCTCTCCCAGCAGCAGGTCCGGCTCCTTTGTCTGGCTTGCCAAAACTGCAAGTTTGGCACTCCTTTGTCTGGCTTGCCAAACTGCTGGCGCTCCTTTGTCTGGCTTGCCAAACTGC
>JAOZRQ010000129.1 GCA_029940115.1 Desulfobacterales bacterium | reverse complement strand
AAGTCGAACACAAAATAAGTGCTTGGCCATATGTTTTCAGGCATTTGTCAAGGAGACAGAAGACCTGATCTTTGCCCTCGGCATCGTGTGCGTTTACCTGTTTTTCACAATGATAAAGGTGAAGGTCTCCCGTTACCCGATGTGCTGGATCCCGTTTTTCGCCCTGTTTGCGGCGATTGGCCTGCAAAAGTCGGTCGCTTGGCTTGAACGCGTGTCAAAGCCCTTCACTAGGTATGTAGACGCGATCCTGCCGGTGGGCGGCATCGTCTATTACGATCCAGTGCCGAGGTGGCTGTTCCAGTTGATGAGCGCGGCCATGAAAAGCGATCCGGCATGGCGGGAGACCAAGGGGGCGTATTATGGCCTGCCCAAAGAAAAGCATCCAAACAAGGGAATGATGTTCGGATGGTCGGTTCTGGGGCAGTCGGGTCTCAGCTTCGACTTCCGGGTAAAGCAGCCTTGGGATGAGGTGAAAAAGGATGTCTTCTTCTGGGAACCGGAGGGGGATGAGGGCGCGAAGCTGACAAAGAGAGCCGCGGATTATGATGTGAACGATCTGCTGTATCGGAATCAGGCCTTGAAGCGTTATGATATCCGTGACGAGCTCCACCGAATAAGGGCCAAGACACTGATCATCCATGTCAAAACCGATCAGTGGCTCCGATACATCACCGCGGAAGAGGCGGCAAAGAAGATACCGGGGGCAAAACTGATCGGATTTGAAAGCCCCTTGGCCCACTATGCGATCTTCCGAGCGCCGAATCTCCTCGAAGATGAGGTGAGGGGACGCCCAATTCGGCAAGGCGACGCTCTGTTCGGATTGCCAAATCCGAACCTTCCTGCCGAATTTGGCAATCCGGCAGGAGCGGGGAATGCCGGCAGGAACGGAGGATGCCGGATTTGGCAATCCGGCAGGAGCGGGGAATGCCGGCAGGAACGGAGGATGTGGTCCCTTAACCCTTAACCCTTAACCCTTAACCCCTTTTGCATGAAAACCTTTTCCTTCATCGGTTCAGACAAAAACGCTGGGAAGACCACGGCATTCAACTTCGTGTGTCAGGAGATGACAAAGGCCGGGGATCAGCACCCGGTCTGCGTCACCTCCATCGGCATCAACGGCGAAGATACCGACACCTATGAGGGCCGCCCCAAGCCGAAGATTCGGATCACGCGGGGCTCTTATTTCGTGACTGCGGGGGAGCATCTCAAGCATCGGACCGGACGCTATGAAACCCTTCTCATTTTTGACGGCCTTGTGAAACCGTACATCTTGGGGAGAAGCCTCTCCGACTTTGAAATGGTGCTGGAAGGGCCGAACACCGGGATGGAATTGCTTGCGCTCAAGGACCGTCTGAGGCATTCAGGCGTTGTGAACCGACTCCTCATTGACGGATCCATTGACCGGCAATTCCTGGCCCGGCCCGCGATCAGCGACGGGTTTTATTTTGCCCTGCTGATCTCCAACAGGGACGCGCAGATTCAAAAAGCACACGACCTGCTCTTCTCCCTCTCCCTTCCCACATATGACGGGACCGATGCCCGAACGATGGAACGGATTCTCCAAGAGAACCGGAAGGATGAGACTCGGTCGCTTCTCTTGGATGAAAACAGGGAGATCGTTTATCTCGGCCACGCGATCCCCTCGTTGGACACGGCATTGCGGGAAATTTGCCTGAAACAGCGGGAAAAACCGCTGACCCTCTATCTCAACGGCGCGCTCACCCGGACGCTTCACGGGTTTTTGTCGCCCTTCAGACATATGCGGATCATCCTTGACAATTTCAGCCTTTACCAGAACATCTCGGTAAAAAAGACTCATGGGAAACGATTCATGCCAGCATTGTCTCTCCGTCATTCCGTGCGGGTGGAAAAAATTTTTCTCAAAATTGAGAACGGATCGCGTCTGACATCGCTGATCATGCCGGAACGCGTCTCTACCCACAACCTTTTTCGGGAATATCCTGATGAAATTGGTATTTGAACAGCATCTCATCTCGGAACATCTGCCGGAATCATTGAAGGAGGAACTTGATTTCAAGGGATTCCTCTCTCTTTTTGACTTGGATATCCCGATGATTCCCCAAAAGATTCTTCGTCCGTTCAACAGAGAAGAGGGAATCGGGCATTTCAACAGACTTTCCGCTGTGCAACGGCTCGCAGATGAGGAGAAACTCGATCTGAACGCGATGGCCGAGCAGATGACCGCCCTCCCGGCCTTGGATGAGGTCCTCCCCTTTTTTGAGACCAGACACCTTGAGCAGTATCATCTCCATCAACTCGGAATCTTTGTCGCCGAAGATCAGAGGCTCGCCGCGCGGGAGGATCACCATCCCCTGACCCCGGAACTGCAAGGCTGTTGCAAAGGCGTCTCGGACATCTTGGCCCAAGCCATGCGCCCCGATTTCTCCAATCTGAAATTGTCAGAAGCGGAACAGACGATTCAAAAAGAAATGGAGGCGATGGATGAAACATTGAAAACCGCGCTGACCCGATATGAAAAGAATATCCAGGAGCAGACCGGGTTGCGGATGATCTATCCCTACCCAAAAGAGGTCTCCACGCGGGAGGGGAATCTGGCGGAGATACAAGAATGCCCGCTACTTTCCGTAACCGACAAGGGCTACGTCTGCTTTGTTGACTACGTCCTTCCGGAATCGGTTCAGAACACGATTGACGAGAAGGAGAGGCTTTCGGATCGCTTCGGCAGGCTCATGGAGGAAAAACTGGCTCGGATCAACCGGCAACTGCATCGGTTTTATGCCGATTTTTCGGCATATTACAACAAACGAAAAGATCGGATCTATCTTTACGCGTTGCTCCATGTCAAAGCGAAATGCGGGCTCTGCCTGCCGGAATTTCAGGAGACATTCGGATGTGATTTCACGGATGCGGAACTGCCGTGCATGAAAGGACAAACAGACTCGTATGTGCCGCTCTCCATCACGCTCCGTCAAGGTAGCAATCTGCTCTTCGGCGCGAACATGACGGGCAAGACCACTGTGTTGAAGACCGTCTATTTTCATCTGATGCTCATCCATACCGGTATTCCAGTTCCAGCGGCCGCTGTCCGCCTGCATTTCCCGGAGCATCTGGATCTGCACCTGAAGACTTCGGGGGACCTCCGGCGCAAGCTCTCCAGTTTTGGAGAGGAAATTCAGTTTTTCTGCCGGGAGTCCCGAGCGTATTCGTTTATCTTGGCAGATGAGCTCTTCCAATCCACCGATCCGGTCAGCGGCGTGGCATTGTCGAAGATATTTCTCGCCGAACATGCCGGATGCGAGGGCGTCTTTTTCTGCACGTCTCATTATCCGGACGTCCTCTTTTTGGAAGACCTCATTCTCTTCCGGATGAAAGACGTTGAAATAAATGAAACGCCATACTCGGTGGAGCGCATTTTCCATGACCGGATCGAAGACGCATTGAAGGAGAGCCGCAGATCGCTTCAGATCGCGTTGCAATTTCCGTTAAGCGATGCCATCAAAAAACGAATTCACGGCATCCTTAGACAGAAAAGGACAGATATGCTGGAAGAAGCCTGTCCATTGTCTCGGTGATTGCCGGTGAGGAGATCAGGAACATGGGCGAAAGAAATCTCGTTGATGTAATGAGAACTCTGCCCGAATTGGACGTTGCACATCAGGTTTCAATGGCAAAGCCCCGGCTTTTCATGTCCCGCCTCAGATTGGCAGCCGGGATCTGACAGATTTATTTTTTTCGGTTTCAGTTGACTTTTTTTCCACGGTCTGATATGATTGTTGTCAACTGAATGAAAATCAGAAGACAAGGGAGAATGCCATGTTTGGAATCAGAAAGTGTTTTTTGGCATCCACGGTTCATGATGAGCATCGGAAACCACAAAGACCGTTGGAATCAGGAATGTCCGGAGTCAAAACTCCGGGCACTGTCTGAAAAACAGCAGGCATTTTTTTGTCCCAGAGGGGCGATTCCTTCAGGACAAAAAAACGATTTCAGACACCATACATAAGTTACAGATAAGGAGATTTAAGATATGAGACGATTTCATTCTTACGGACCTGTGGATTGTGAAGAACATTTCTGCGTTCAGAGAAAAGAGCTTGTCCGACAGTGTACGGAACAGCTGATCGGCAATCCCGAAAAAGGCGGGCATTATTTTACAATCTGGGCACCGAGACAGACCGGCAAAACATGGCTGCTGCGGCAGGTGAAAAAGGAACTCGGAGTCCGCTCCGACACATTTGTTTTCGGATCAATGTCCGTTCAGGGCGTGATCATGGATGCTGATGAGCCAGCTGAAAATTTCCTGGACAAAATTCCGCTGCTTATATGGGAGACTTTTGAAAAAGAAATTCCTGCTCCCGCGGACTGGGAATCCTTCAAAAGCCTTTTTTCAAAAAAAACGGAAATGTTCGACCGTCCTGTGATCCTGTTCATTGACGAGTTCGACAGCCTTCCGCCAAAAGTCATTGACCAGCTTGTGACGCTTTTCAGAGATATGTTTCTCAAGCGTGAAAGTTATATTCTTCACGGACTTGTGCTTATCGGTGTGCGTGCGGTTCTCGGGGTTGAAAGCCTTCGCGGTTCTCCGTTCAATATCCAACGTTCGCTGCATATTTCTAATTTTACACAAGAAGAAGTCAGGGATTTGTACCGGCAGTATCAGGAAGAAAGCGGGCAGAAGATTGAGCCTGAAGTGGTGACAAAGATTTTTGAATCCACGCTCGGGCAACCGGGGCTGGTGTGCTGGTTCGGGGAACTGCTGACCGAGAAATATAATCCGGGCAAAGAAAATCCGATCCGCCTGAACGAATGGAAGCGCGTTTATCACCGTGCCATGAATGTCGAATGGAACAACACGGTTCTGAATCTGGTGAAAAAAGCCAGGGGAGAATATCGGGATCATGTCCTGGAACTGTTTGCAAGATCGGATATCCGGTTCTCATTGGACGCGGAGTGGTGCAGCTATCTTTATTTAAACGGCATTATTGGCACAAAGACAGAGACAGATGAAACCGGGGAAGAAACCGCGGTATGCTTTTTTTCATCTCCTTTTATACAGCAGAGACTCCACAATGCCCTAGCAGCAGATGTCATCGGCCACCGCATGCCGATACTGACTCTGGAGCCGCTCGATGATCTGTCGGATGTGTTTGACAATTCCGAGCTGAATCTTCCGGCACTTATGGAAAGATACAAAGCGTATCTCAGACGGCTGAAGGCAAAAGGTCTGAACCCGTGGAAAGACCAGCCGAGGCGTGCGGACATGCATCTGACAGAATATGTGGGGCATTTCCATCTTTGCGCATGGCTCAGAGACGCGCTTGAAGGCCGCTGTGTTGTCAGCCCCGAATTTCCCACAGGAAACGGCCGCGTGGATCTGCACCTGAAATGCGGGGAGAAGCGCGGCATTATTGAGGTGAAAAGCTTCAGAAGCCGCTCAGAGACAGAAGCAGCCAGAGTTCAGGCTGCCCGGTATGCTGCAAGACTCGGTCTGAAATCGGTGACTCTTGCAGTGTTTGTGCCTGTGGAGGATGAAGATGTGTTGAAGCAGCTTTCGGGACAGACAACAACGGACCGCATAGAAGTGACTGTTTCGGCAATCGGATGGGTGTGAAGTTCGTAGTTCCGCCTTCAGGCGGTTTGCTGTTCAACGAGGAATATGAGTCGGGAGCGGCCCAGGCAATTCCCGGAAGACGGGAACTGGTCAATGGAAGAGGATATCTTCACCGAGCGTTACCTGAAACGGCCTCCGTATAAGTACCTGAGATAAGTGCCTAACCATAAGTTTTTGTATATAAAACCTTCAACATTTTTCAAAGATCGGAGATCTTTGATGCAAAAACTTTTGAACGGGTACTTAGCACTCGTTCCCACGCTTCGCGTGGGAATGCAGGGCGGACGCTCCTCCTCCGGTGAGGCGGTTCCGAAAGGGAAACAGGGTTTCTTTATTCAAGATGGGGGTATTGATGAAAAAAATTCACGCAATCACAGTTGTTTTCATATTTCTGCTTTCGATAAGCGCGGCAGGTCAGGAAGGGCCATCGGGCTTGGATGATGAAGGACCATCGTTGCCGACCGGTCTGGAAGATGATGGAGGACCGGCATTGCCGACCGGTCTGGGAGATGGAGGACCATCGTTGCCGGCCGGTCTGGGAGATGATGGAGGACCATCGCTTCCGGGTGGTCTGCAGGACGCGTCCGGGCCTTCCCTGCCTGCGGGTCTTGGTGATGATTCTGTTGAAAATGAAGCCGCTTCCGCCGATACAGACCATGCGAAGTGGTACAGCATAACGGGCTTTTGGGAAGTTCGGGGCGGCCTTCGCACCCAGTCCGATCCATATCAGAAAGAGGCTTCTGTCGGTGAAACCCGACTCCAACTGGAATTTGAAACCCGATGGCAGGAAATGACGTTCAGAATCCGGCCCGACTTCCTTTATGATGCTGTCATGGATGACCATGATATTGATCTGGAAGAAGGGGACGGTTTCACAGATCTTCGCGAGGCCAGCGTAAGCCTGTCTCCGCTCAAGTTTATGGATGTCAAGGCGGGTCGGCAGATACTGACTTGGGGAACTGGCGACATGCTGTTTGTCAACGATATGTTTCCGAAAGACTGGCAGTCATTTTTCATTGGCCGGGATGATGAATATCTCAAAGCCCCTTCTGATGCATTGAAAATAAGTCTGTTCAGCAGGATGGCCAATCTGGATATTGTCTATACGCCCAGATTTGATTCTGATCGCTTCCCCTGCGGGAAACGTCTTTCCTATTATAACCGCTCCCTGGGCCGGCGTGCCGGCGAAGATGCGGTTGTTGAAACAGACAAACCAGACGAATGGTTCAGAGATGATGAATGGGCGGCAAGGGTTTACAAAACCGTCGGAGGTGTGGAACTGGCAATGTATGGGTATATGGGGTTCTGGAAAGGTCCGTCAGGCATGGCCCCTGACACGGGAAAGGCCCTGTTTACAAATTTGAATGTCTGGGGCGCAAGTCTGCGCGGGCAGATTGCGTCGGGCATTGCCAACGTGGAATTGGGATATTATGATTCCCGAGACGACAAAGACGGGGACAATATGTTCACAGACAACAGCCAGTTCCGGATTCTTTTGGGATATGACCGGGACATGCCGGAGATCGCCCGGGACTTCAAGATCGGTATGCAGTACTATGTTGAACATATCCTGGATTACGACAAATATGAACAGAATCTGTCAACAGGTGCGAAAGCTGCTGACGAAGACCGCCATGTCGTCACCCTTCGGCTTGCCAGGCAGTTTATGAATCAGAACCTGACGTTGTCGCTTTTCACTTATTACAGTCCCACCGATTCAGATGTCTATCTCCGGCCCAATGTGCAGTATAAAATAGACGACCATTGGACTGCTGTTATCGGAGGAAATGTGTTCACAGGCGCTGAAAATCATACCTTCTTTGGTCAGTTTGAGCGCAATTCAAATGTTTATGCCGGAGTGCGTTACGGGTTTTAATTCATTGCCGGGTTGAGAATATGCGCATATTTTGTCCCGTTAGGGACATCCGAGAATAGCCCGGCAATTCATTGCTGGGTTGTCAACATACATAATTTTTCCAGTCCCCACTTTGATCGTGGTGATGGCATATTATATCTATAAACAAGGAGCATGGAACACCATGAAAACCTACCTGAAAGAGAAGATCGGCAATCCTGAACTCTTCACTGGCAGAAAGCGGGAGCTGACCTACTTTCTGAACTGGACGGAGGGAATAAGGCGGGAATTTTCCATGAGCACGGCGATCCTTTCCCGCAGAAAGACGGGAAAAACAGCGCTGATGCAACGGCTCTACAACATGATCTTTGAGAGGGACATGGGAATAGTCCCGTTCTACTTTGAGATCAGGGAGGCGAAGCAGTGGTATGGCCACCTCTGCGAAAATTTTTTTATGACCTATGCTTACCAGTACTTCGCGTTCAAGACAAGACGGCCCGAATACATCTCAGGCTGGGGAACAGAGACGTTTGACGACGCGGCGGAAATCGCCCGAAAGGAGGGCTTTGACTTTCTGGCCTCGATAATCAGAGGAGTGGGGAAGCTCCAAGAGCAAGGAAAGACAGACCGGATGTGGGACGCGGTGAGGGAGACGCCCCGACGTGTTGCCGAACATGACGGAGAACAGGCGCTTCAGATGATTGACGAGTTCCAGTTCCTCAACCGCTTTGTTTACTGGGACAGGGAAAAGAGGCACAAGGCGGAGGACTTTGCCGGCTCCTACCTGCACACCTGCGAATACAAGAACGCGCCGTTGCTGATATCGGGCAGCTGGGTGGGCTGGCTCATGGATGATCTGAATACGATGCTTCCGGGGCGTTTCCAGTATCACCATCTGGAAAACCTGCCGGAGGACGAATGCGTGGAGATGACATTCAGGTACGCGCTGATCGGGGGTGCCCCGGTCACGGAGGAGACCGCCTGTCTGATGGCGCAGGTGACCGAGGGAAATCCCTTTTACATCAGTGCCATGTTCCGATCAAAATGTCCGGACAAAGATCTGACCACCGAGGAGGGTCTGCGGAAAACTCTTGAATTTGAGACCTTGCACAAGGAGGGTATCATCCGAGGGACATGGCTGGAGTATGTCAGTTCAGCGTTTCCCAAGGTCAATGAGACATACGCCAAGGATATCGTGCTGTATCTCTCAGGGCACAGGGACCGCTTTGTCAGCCGGGCCGAGCTGAAAAGGCATCTGGGCCTCGACATGCCCGACCACCAGTTGGACCAGAAGATGGATGCCCTGCTGAAGAGCGACATCATCGAGGAGAACCGCTTCCAGTACCGGGGCGTTCAGGACAACATCTTCGACAAGGTCTTCCGGAGCCGGTACGCGGACGACATTGACAAATTTGTGAGCAAGGGGGCGTCGGAGGAGTACAAGGCCCTGCTTGAGAAGTTGCGGAAGCGATATGAGAGTCTCTCCGGCGAGCACAACCGCTACAAGGGGGCCTTTGCCGAGTTCGTGATCAGCCATCACCTCGTCCATGCGGCGCACAGGGAGAATGATCGGTTCAGGGGCATGATGCGAAACCTGCCGGACGACTTCAGGTTTGTGGCGTATGAAAGTGTGCGGCAGTATCACTCCCCGCCGCTTCACAAACCGGAATTTCAGTTGGACATATTCGCGAGGGCGGAGGAATGCTCCCTGATATGGGAGGTGAAGCATCGGCAGACCACGAAGTTCTCCATCGGCGAGGCAAGGGCGTTTCTGAAGAAGGCGGAGGAGCTGGTTCGGCTTGAAGAAGTCGGAAAACATGCGCTGGTCGTATTCTCCTCCGCCGGATTCACCCGGGAGACCCCGGACTGGCTCATCAGCCACGGCATCGCCTGGACCGAGGATGACGGGTGGCTCGACACGAGTCTTCTGATGAAAAGATGAGCATCCTTCACCCTTCCATTACAGTCAGCTTCCGATGAGCAAAAACGGTGCCCAATGGTTGGGATGAGAATACCTGTCATGGATGATGAATTTCTTTTGTACTCCGGAAAAGGTGTGAAAATGGCGGCCGCGTCAACTCAGCCCTTCGGTATTCTGACACAAAACTGCGTCCCCTTTCCCAGCTCGGATGCCACCTCAATTGTCCCTTCGTGTTGCCTGATGATCTTGTCGGAGGCAAAAAGTCCGATGCCTGTCCCCTGGGTCGCCTTGGAGGAGAAGAAGAGTGCGAATATCTTCCCTCTCTTCTCCTCATCCATGCCGATGCCGTTGTCGCAGATGTCAAACAGGATATGCTCGTTCTCCTCCCTCACCCTGAAGATGATCTGATGTGACGTCTTTGCCCGGTCTTCGAGACACGCGTCAACAGCGTTCTCAAGAATGTTCACCAACGCGGAACGGACCTGATCCGCATCCATCTCCAATTCTCCGAGGGAAGGCGCAAACTCACGGACAAACTGGATCGAATGGGTCTTCATTCGGGGGGCCAGCACATTCGCCACCTCCTCGGCAAACTCGGAAAGAGTCACCTTTGCCCTGTTCATCTCCCTCTCTTTGGCATAATAGAGGATGTCCATGACCATGTTCTTTATGCGGTCCGCCATGAGTTTCACAACCTCCAGCCCCTCCCCCATCCGATTCGGATCTTTTTTGGAAAGACCGGAGTCGAGCATGTAAACGCCGCCGTCCAAGCCGGTGAGCAACCCTTTGATGCTGTGGGAGACCGATCCGACCATCAGCCCCAATGAGGAGAGGTGATCCTGTATGTCTGCCACGCGGGACGCGTCGGTGGCCATCACCATGACCCGGTTCACTTCCTGGCCAGATTCTCTCAACGGAGACGTCCAGAGGATCACATTCCTTTGCCTGCCATCTTTTCCAGTCAAAAGCATCTCCGTCTGGTGGGATTCTCCGTCTTCAAAGGTTTTGACAACTGGACAGTCGGAACAGGGCGAATCGGATTGTTTGCATATCTCATGGCACTTCCTGCCGGTCTCATCCCCGAAATCCTTTCTGAACAGCCGATTGGCTGTCACGAGATTGAAATCTCTGTCATGAACCGTCATATAGAAGGGCATGTCATCAAAAACCTGGGTCTGACTCTGCTTTTCCGCGGCTGTCAGCTTTTCGGATTTCTGATGGACAAGGGATTCAAGGTGTTCGGTATAGTCCTTCAGCTTCTGCTTGAGGATGATTTTCTCCTCTGATTTTTGGAGGGCCTTTTCCAGAGCCTCATCGTTTATCGGCTTGGTGATGAAATCGGTCGCCTCATATTTGAGGCTCTTTATGGCCACATCCATGTCTCCGTGACCCGTGATCAGAATCACCTCAGTATCCGGATTCTCATGCTTGATCCGCTTCAGCAGTTCGATCCCGTCCATGCCCGGCATTTTTATGTCGGAAAGGACAATGGCAGGCCGTTCTTCCCTGAAAATACGCAACGCCTCATCGCCGTTTTCCGCGGTGAGAACCGTATAACCGCTGTCCATCAGAGATATTCCGAGAACCTTGCGGATCCCCTCTTCGTCGTCAACCAGTAATATCTTATGTTCCATCATTCAAGCCCCCTAAGCCGGATGTTTCCCAGGTAATCATGGTTCAGAAGCACGGTCATGGCATCTTCGGAGATGCCGGGCATGGACCGGCTCCTCCAGAAGGAAAAGTTCGGCATCCGGAATGCCGACAATCTCTCTGGGATTGTCCCGCACGATCTTTCCCCCGTTGGCAAATGCGATTGCGGTTTTGGCAATCTGATTGCTTTTGGGAAAGGTTTCCTTGAATTCCAATCGCCGCGATTCGGGCTTTTCCCAGAAGGGGGCCACAGGATTCTGACAGATATTCATATTGCCTCCCATCAGTTCAGTTTGTAGTTCCGCCTCTAGGTGGTGAAACACCGCCTGAAGGCGGAACTACAAACTGAACTGTATCACAAAACACGCGCCCCTGCCTTTGTTGGCAGCGGCCTGTATGGTTCCGCCGCAGTCCTTGACAATGCCGTAACTGATGGAGAGCCCGAGTCCCGTCCCTTTTCCCACTTCCTTTGTGGTGAAGAACGGCTCGAATATCTTGTCCATCATATCCGGCGGAATCCCCTTGCCCGCATCCTCCACCTCGATGATCACACGCTCCCCCTTGGTTCCGGTTCTGAGCCATATCTTTTTCTCATATCCGTCCGGTGTCGCATCCTTCTGATAGGCGAACTCATGCCATCGGTCTTCGATGGCATCCCTTGCATTGATCAGCAGATTGATGAAAACCTGCTCCAGACGGCTCGGATCGGCCATGATCACAGGCAGATCCGCTTGCAGTTCCCAGACTACCCCGATTCCCCTCAACTTCAACTGCTGGCTGAAAATCTCAAAGGCCTTCTGCAAGACATCGTTCACCTGAACCTCCTCCAGCCCCATATCCGACTTCCTGCCGAACTCCCGCATATGGTTGATGATCTTGGAGGCCCGGTCCACATGGCTGTCTATCTCCGAGGCCATCATGAAGAGGATATCCTCCTTGATCGCCTCCTTTTTCCTTATCTTCTTCATGAAGAAGCTGCTCGCCGTCTTTATGACCGAAAGGGGCTGATTCAGTTCATGCGCGACCCCGGTGGCCATCTCCCCCAAGGTCGCCATCTTGCTCGCCTGTATCAGCTGCTGTTCGGTTTCGAGTCGCTTGGTGATGTCGCAGGTGGTGATCAGGAACACCTTCTCCCCCCCGTATTCGGAGGGGGATATCCGGATGTTGACAAAGAGTGTCCTCTCATCTTTGTCGATATGCCTCGCCTGATCCATGACAGCAGATGTCTTGATTCTGGAAGTGTAATCTTCTCTCTCATCATCTCTGAACAGATCCAGAAACGACCGGCCGACGATTTCATCTTTCTCATGTCCGTAAACCGCTTTCACGCTGTGATTGCAGTTCAGTATGTTCAGGGTCTCCGAATGCACCACAAAGACCGAGTTCGGTATGTTGCTGAAGATGTCATGGTATTTCTTCTCCGATCTTTCCAGCTTCTCCTCCAGCAACTTTCGGGGCGTGATGTCAATGCACATCTCCATGGCCGAAACAATCTCGCCTTTGTCATTTTTCAATGGAGACGTCTTGACAAGCCAGTGGGCCACTGTCCCGTCCTTGTTGAATCCCTTCTCCTCGCTGTAATGGGATTCTCCGTTCTCAAAGGTCTTTTCCACCGGGCAGTTCTCACATTTCACATTACGGCCTTTGTATGCATAAAAGCACTTGTCCCCGGATCTAGGATCGAATTTGTCCGAAAACTCCCGATTATACCTCAACAATGTGTAATCTTGATCCTGAACCGTGATGATGCACGGGACAAGCTCGAACAGTTGCTGGTATTCATCCCGCTGTTTGTTCAGTTCGGCATGACTTTGACCGATCTCCTTGCCCATCTGGTTGATGGCAAGGGCCAACTGGCCCAGTTCATCCTTGGGAATGTCAAATTTGTTGTTGTATTCCCCTTTTGCAATGCGCTGGGTGCCGTCTATCAGCTTTTTTATGGGCTGTTTCACAAACTCCAGCACGATGATGAAGATCATGGCAGAGGAGAAGATAAACACGAAGATTGTCATGACGATGATCCCCCTTTCATACAGGAGAATCTCCGTATCTGTCTCATCCAGCGAGACCACCACATCCAACGCGCCCAGAATTTTCTTCCCTTTGGGATGGACATGGCAACTTGTCTCGCAACCCGGCTCGCTGTTGATGGGACTGATAATGCCGAGCAAACGACGGTCATCTTCGGGAGAGGGGAATATCCGTGTCCTTTCGGAGAGGGCCAGCTCATGCGACGGCGGCTCCGATCTGTGGCAGATGTAGCAGGCTTCCGCCTCAATGTTGGTGGTCTGGTCAACCTCCGAAGTCCTGTTGGAGAATTTGATCTGGCCAGATTTGTTGTAAATCCTGATGTTCTGGATCCCCTTCTGTTTGGCGATGTTCTGGATGATCTGGCTGATATCATCCCTTGAATTGATCATCATGGCATAATGGGTCCCGAGTTTGATGGTGTTGGTCAGCCTGTCGGTTCCCTCCACGATGCTCTGCATGATCTTCTCCTTCTGATATTTGATGTTGAAATAGGACCATATGGAGATGCTGAGAAGCAGGACCAAGCCCACTGAGAAGATCAGCTTTGAGACCAGACTGTGGCGAAAATCTTTGATGTCTTTCAGCATGTAATTTGTCCGTTGTCACTTTTCAGTTTGTAGTTCCGCCTTCAGGCGGTCTCGCACCGCCTGAAGGCAACTGCAAACTTGAATGTAAACCCATAAATGAAGGATGCCATCAGGAGATTGAAAACTTTCATCAACCTCAGTGCCGCCAACCGTGTCATTCCGAAAATCGTGTCAGGACTTTCCGATTTTGACCCGGAATCCAACATGATCAGAACTTTTCAATCTGCTGATTATCTATTGACATATTTTATATCAGATTTTAAAAGAAACATGAAGAGATAATTTGATGAGGCAGAATATTTTTTGAAAGTTGTCCCCACGCTTGGTTTGGATTGTCAAATCCGGCACCATCTCCATACTCAGGAATGAAAATCAAACAACTTTCACAAACAGCGGATGGCCTGCACTCTGCCCAACACAGACCGTCTGCTTATGATGGCGATTGCGAAGGCCACCGGATCGGTCTGGATGGCCTGCACTCTGCCCAACACACAGACCGTCTGCGTTCATCTGCGTTCATCTGCGGTTCATAATGAGAAAGTTGTTTGATCCATGATCCTCAGTAGATCCATAAAGAGCAAAGAAACCCGGTTTCGCACCATGGAAACCTGATCGCCCAATCTCCTGAAGCCTGAAACTGGCAAATCCGAACCGTCTTCCAGGTTTGGCAATCCGGCATGAGCGGGGAAGTTGGCCGGGCACATTTCCCCACTCGGTTCGGACTTCGGCGTGAGACTTCGGCGTGAGACTTCGGCGTGAGACTTCG
>JAOZRQ010000607.1:181-3892 GCA_029940115.1 Desulfobacterales bacterium | reverse complement strand
TCGAAACATCTTTACACCATCCGAGCGGGTGAGCCTGTTTATGACAATGTCACGAACTACAAACTGGAATGCAGGCCAACAACAAATTTTTTGGCCATTCAATGCAAGCCATCTTTTATGTTTCTGTGTTGTATACAGGACAAAAAGTTGTGGGTGTCAAGAGACAAACATCAAAGATCAGCAGTGCTGAAGCATGAATTGATCATTGCCCGAAATTCGGGTGTTCCGGGAGGATCATGATTTTTTTTGTCGCGCTGTCCGCCGCCATCCTTGCCCCATTCACAGGCTGTCTGGCAAAAAGTCATGCTTCAACACTGAAAGATCAGACTTGACTTTCAAATCATTCGATTGTAAATATAGTATTAGGCGAGAGGTGATGGGCGAGAGGCGATAGGTGATGGCTTCCCGAACTGTCGCATAAACCCCATGGCCGATGGCCCATAGCCCATAACCCCATTCTGAAAGGCATCTTGCATAGATGTATGAAAATTTTTTCGGTTTCAAGGAAAGACCATTTCAACTGGTTCCGAATCCTGTTTACCTCTTTCTGAGCAGAAGCCACGAAGAGGCGCTGGCGCATCTGAAATATGCGGTTTCCCAAGGAGACGGGTTTGTGGAGATCACGGGAGAGGTGGGCACAGGCAAGACCACCCTTTGCCGGGTGTTCCTGGAGAATCTGAATCAGGAGACAGAGGTGGCCTACATCTTCAATCCCAAGCTGGATGCGATTCAGTTGCTGAAAGGGATCAATGATGAGCTCGGCATTGATTCGAAGCCGAACACAGTGAAGGCCCTGATTGACCACCTCAATTTTTTTCTCATGGAGAAAAAGGCTGAGGGGAGAAAGGTCATCCTGCTGATTGACGAGGCACAGAATCTGAACAAGGAGGTCTTGGAGCAGCTGAGGCTCCTCTCCAACTTGGAGACCAGCACCGCCAAACTGTTGCAGATCATTCTGGTGGGGCAGCCCGAACTCAGGGAAATGCTAGACTCCCACGAACTCAGGCAACTGGCCCAGCGGATCACCTTGAGCTATCATCTGACCCCCCTGAACTTTGGAGAGACCAGGGAATACATCGAACATCGGATTCGCTTGGCCTCCCGAAAGATCGGACTTCGGTTCAATCCGTCTGCCATCAGGTCCATCCACAAATATTCGGGCGGGATTCCCAGACTGATCAACATCGCGTGTGATCGGGCCATTCTGACGGCATATGGCCTGAACCAGCACAAGATCACCGGAATCATTGCCAAGGCATCCATCAGGGAGCTGGCCGGCAGAGGAGACATCAGACGCTACGGCCTCCAAGGGGACAAGACCCGAACAATGCTGCTTTTTTCCATGGCCGGGCTCTTGTTGCTCTTGATTCTTCTTTCATTTGCCTTTCTTGACATTCATAGCCTCTTTGAAGGCAAAGGGGAAAGCCCGAAGCTCGCGGTCTCTCAGGCCAAACCGTCGGCAACCACACACAGACCGCCTCCTGAAGTGAAAGAGAAGCCGTCTCGTGATCAGGAAAAGCCTGATGAGGAATCAGAACCTCTCCCCGACAAAAAACGTCAAGAGGCTGAAACAACAGAAACTCCCGAACCGGATCAGCATCTGAGCGAAGATATGGAAGAGGGGGAAACGGAACCTGTCCCTGAGACAGTCCACAATCTGGCCGACTTCTTGGGGAACTTGGATACCCGGGAGTCGAGGCGAAGCGCCCTCAAAACGGTTGCGGCTCTATGGCATGCGGTCGCCGTGTTCAAAGATGAGTTGGACAACATAGATGACGCGCAGACATTCTTCCGACTCGGGGCAAATCAGAACGGTCTGATGAACCACCGGATTGAGGGGGATATGGAGCTGGTGAGAAGACTCAATATTCCCGCGATATTCGAATTCTCCCCTCCCGGTGGCATATCTCCCGGATACCTCACCCTTGTCAAGACAGATGGCAGAAAAATGACGTTCAGAAGCGGGGAGAATCTGATAGATGCGGACCCGGATGAGGTGGAATTTTACTGGTCAGGCGCGGCGCACATCCTGTGGAAAAACTTTTTCGGCTATTCGGGATCCATCCCGCGCAACGCGTCTGAGGACTCGATCATGACGTTGAAGATGATCATGCGGGATATCGGCTTTGGTGACATTGAAATGACCCCGACTTATGATGAGCAGACCCGGGACGCGGTGGAGGCTGTCCAGGAAAAGCATGCGTTGCAAGTTGACGGCGTTGTGGGGCCTCTGACCAAGATCATCCTTTATAATGAAATGAAGTCGCTGGACATACCGCATATCAGTCCGGAACGGTGACCAAACAACTTCCCGTCCCTCCCCGTGCCCCTGCCCGGTGTCGGACAAGGGCAAGGGGGCACGGGCAAGGGAAAGGCACGGGAATTTATTTGGTCACAGTTGGTCACAGTTACTCAGAACCGCCAATCCGTCGGGAGTCGGGAAAAGGGGTAAAAATGAGTTCCATACTAAACGCTCTCAAAAAACTTGAGAATCAGACGTCTCAGCAACAGCAGGATCAGCCTTGGCCGCAAGTGGACACAAAGGAGGCGATCCGCAAACGTGCAAGGGGGACATGGCTTTTCCATAGGCTGGCTGTTTTCATTCTGATCCTCGGCGTTCTCATCGGACTCGGGGCCGGCGGATGGTTTCTCATGGGCCGGAGACTGTCCTTGGAGGCGCCTGACCCTGTTGCTGAAAAAGCGCATCCCGCTTCAACGGTCATTGCAAAGACAAAAAAAGAACCGGTCACTCCTGAAAGGAGTTCTGTTCCAGATATCTCTCAGAAGAAACGTGAACAGCGATCCCAGACCACCGGAAAGGGTCAGGAGAGCCAAAAGACGCTTGGATCAGATGCGCCTGAGAAAGAATCTTCTTCAAAGACAAGGGCGAGCTCCCTGACAAAAAATGTCAGGGACACGTCTGAAGATGTCCGCAAGCGGGCGAAACCGGTCATGAGCATTGCCGAAAAGAAGCCGAGTGCGCCTCGGAAGTCCCGAGAGATTCGGAAACCGCCTGCAAGTGTGAAAACGGGATCCGCAATGCCGGGCCCAAGTCTTGCAGAGGAGAAGCCCCCCGAACCTTCGCGGATTTCAAATGTCCCGAAGCCACCGCCGGCCCCTTTCGAAAAAATCAAAGAAGAACCGGAAAGACCTGTGCTTACCGAGAAGATGGCAGCTGAGCTCGACATGCTTCAGGACGCCATTGATGAGATGAGGGACGTTGCAGATATGGAGAAGGCCGCCCAACTGGAACTGCTTGAAAAGGAGATCAGAACCCTGAGAGACAGGGAAATTGCAAAGCCGTCCCCGCAGGAAACCCGGAGATCTCCGGCACCCTCTCCGGAAAGAAGGCCGAAGCGGGTCAGCAACTCCAAGTTCAAGGTCCAAGCCCTGGTCTGGTCCGATGATCCGAAACGCCGTTTTGCGGTGATAAACAATCGCGTGGTACGCACAGGCGGTTCCGTGGATGGCGCGTTGCTCACCCACATCGGCAATGATCATGTGATCCTCAAAAAGGGGGGAGAGGAATGGGAATTGAAATTTCAGTTGAAATAAAGGCTCCTTCCGGAATCAAATCCGCCCGAACGCTTGGCAAACCCAAACATCCGGAGTGCCAAAATGAAATTTTGCCAGGGCCGAAGGCGAGAGCCAACTCATCCGGAGTGCCAAAATGAAATTTTGCCAAGGCCGAAGGCGAGAGCCAACTCATCC
>JAOZRQ010000607.1:0-81 GCA_029940115.1 Desulfobacterales bacterium | reverse complement strand
GGAGTGCCAAAATGAAATTTTGCCGGGGCCGAAGGCGAGAGCCAACTCATCCGGAGTGCCAAAATGAAATTTTGCCGGGGC
>JAOZRQ010000606.1 GCA_029940115.1 Desulfobacterales bacterium | reverse complement strand
GGCGGTCTCATTGCCCTTCAACCTCCACAGTTTGAGACTCATTGCCTTTCAACCTTGATGACTGAGCAGCCTTTCTTGCGTCTCATTCCCTTTGATGTCAAGGAAAACTTGGAATGTCAAAAAAAATGTCGCTTCCTGGAAGGAAAAAATTCACTGAGCATGAGAATCTGGTAGGTGTACGGCAGAAGCCTGCCCCGGGAACATGCAGAAACTCTCTGAGAAACCAAGCGGCATGGGAGAGGGATGTTTCCGCTTGGTCGGCCGCGTCTGCCAATTTCGGCATAAGTCTTTTCGCGATGTTTTCCCATTCGCTCCTGTGAATGTTTCTTCCAGACGCGGCCACAATCGCATGAAGCACCGTCAGACGTTTTATGTTGCCAAAATGGCATTCAGACAGGCGTTCCAGTATCTGATCAATCCGATCCGAAAGATGAATGCCTTTCCCGTCTTCCCGATAGGTGAGCGCGGAAACCATCTGATCCAGTGCCATGGGGACACCGAGTGTGTTGAGTCGAGAAAAAATTGTCACGGCCTGCTCAAGACTCCCGCCTTTGATTCGGGTAATCGCCTCCGGACGAATTCCTTTGGCATAGACCTCATCCAGCAGACTCTTGATTTCCTCATCAAAAATTGAGAAATCCATATTTTCCGGAGAGGGTATGTGCCCGGAACCATATCTTTTGTATCCATAATATAATACATATGGAAGTGGATGTCAAGACATGGAGACTTGGAAAAAGAAACCGGTGCTGAAAAATTGCGACCTGTGCGGTTAGGTCAGCAATCAGCGATCAACGGACTTTTCAGGCCCTCACTGAAAATCCGAAATCTTGGTATCCGGAGAATCGAAGTCTGACTTGCATGGTCGGATTCGAGTTTGTCCACTTCCATCCGGTAAAGGTCGGTTCATTCAGAAAAAGCCGGGTTTCTGGGACACCTCAAAAAACTTTTAGCTACCAAATGTGTATGAAAAAGCCCGCATCGTTGTATATTATGTTAAAGTATGGTTGAATTTTGTGGTCTGAAGCTCCTGCTCTTAATCTTACTCTTACCTAAATTGAGCGATTCTTTGGCCTGAACATGATTCCCGCCCTGAAATGTCAGGGCCCAACAATTTTCAGGCTTTCACCCATTGGGTGAAAGCCGTGGGATGGGCAAAGCCGTGAGTGCCAGACATTCAGCCAGTCTCTCTGATGAGAATCGCTCAATTTGGGTCTTACCTAAATTGAACACGGCTCCCGCCCTGAAATTTCAAGGTTCGGCGACTTTCGGCCTCTCACCCATTGGTGAAGGCGGCAAAGAGCTGAATGTCGGGACATCAGTTGCTTTTGCCGACAAGAATCGCTCAATTCTGGTTCTAACGGATTTTGTGGTCTGAGGCAGTCTTTTCAACGCGGAGAACGCGGAGGAGTCCGAATGTCCCTGATCCCCCGCGTCCCCTAGCCGGCCGGGAGCGCAACTCTTCTGGTGCAACAGAGATTCATCGGGTGCAGGTGTCGGATGAGATTCTCCAGCCAATCCAGGAGGAAGGGCTTTCGTTGTCGGATCTCTGGATAATGGGGAGACTGGGTGGTGTGCCTGATATATTCTGACTCAAGTTTCGCACCCAAATTTTTGAGTGAATACAGATGGTCAAGTCAATTCTTGGTCCGTCTGACTCAATCTTTGGTCATGATGGGGTGCAAGTGCCTGATCTCACATTGCCCAAAAAGTGGGTTTTCGAGGTCGACCATCTCCTGAAACCCTTGGAAGATGGGCTCACATAGGGGTGCGAAACTTGAGTTCTGATTCTGGGTTTTGGGCGATATCTGTTCTCAGGCAGAACAGTTTGCTCAAAATATGAGGTTGTTTGTTCAACGGGGTAAAGAATAAAAAGAAAGGAGCTGATTATAACGCTTTTCGGGGAGTCCGCTCTGTGCGTGAACTTGAACGTGAACTTCACGTTCATGTTCAAGAGTTCGAGTATAAGAGTTCAAGTATAAGAGTTCAAGTATAAGTTCACGTTCACGTTCAAGTTCTCCCCTGAATCCGTCATAATAAGGAGATCAACATGAAGACAAGACAGATGTTTTGGCAATTGACGCTGGTGTTTTACCTTCTCTTTGTATCTTCGGCCTTTGTCCAGCCTGCGGAATCGTCGAAGATACTGCTGATTATCCAAGAGAAGGGGGCAGGGGAACCCGGGGATGTGGAGACCATCGAGTCCCTGATGACCCGGAAACTGCTTGGAACCTATGAGATAGTGACCCCTGACATACTGATGCCCTCGGGTCAGCTCACCGAGCAGGATATCCTTGAAGCGAAACAGGGGAGCATCGTGAAAGCGCGAAAGGCCGCAACTTCCTGCGGCGCGGACATGATCCTCATTGCTTCTGTCAAAGCAACGGTCTCTTCCCAGAAAGTGTATGGCGCGGAAATCACCAAAGCGATCACCATCAACGCGTATAAGCTTCTGGATGCGACTTCAGGCAACATGCTCGACACAAACAGCACGAAATACACCGGAGCCGGTGCGGGCCCAGATTCGGCGAAACATGCGTCCTTTGAGAAAATGGCCGCTGGCATGGGCCATCTGATCGCCAAGAAATCGCCGAGTCGCTCCGCGGCAAGACCGTCTGTTGCGGTTGCGGCAAGGCCCTCTGCGACACAAAGACCTTCAAAGGCAGCAAGGCCATCTCCAGATGAATCCCGCTCCCAGCTTCCCCCTGAAATCATTATCACAAATCCGCCCATGGAGAGAGGATTCACCAGAGGATTCACCAGAGGATTCACCAGAGAGCTCACCAGAGGCAAGACGTTTACCATAAGAGGAGAGGTTGAAGACAGGGCCGGGATTCAGTTCCTCAAGATCAATGATCGGCCCGTCACCTTTGACCGCAACGGGAGATTCTCCTGTGATGTGGATATTTCACCCGGAGACAACTATTTTACGGTGCTTGCGAAGAGCGTGTCCGGAAAAACCGCGACAAAGGAAGTCCTTATTGCAACCAAGGGATCTGAACACCCCCCTGGATTCAAGCCTGTGCTCTGGGGACTGTTCGTGGGGGTTTCCCAGTATGCCAATCCGGCCATAGACCTCCAATATGCAGACAAGGACGCCCTGAGTCTCTCCCAAGTGATGAAAAAACAGCAGGGCAGGCTCTTCTCCGAAGTTCACATCAAGACACTGGTGAATCAGGATGTCACACGGGACAATATCCTGAACAGCATCACGGGCCATCTCGGAAAGGCGGCACCGGATGACGTGGTCTTCATCTTTGTCGCGGGACATGGCATCAAACATCAGCGATCCGGCTCATACTACTTTGTCACTTATGATGCCGAGATGGATTCCATTCTGTCAAAGGGGCTTCGCATGTCTGATTTTGAGGAGGCCGTGAAAATCCTCTCCCAAGATGTCAACAAAGTGATCATCGCGATGGACACCTGCCATTCCGGCGCGATGAAGGTGGGCGCAAGAGCGTTGGATGGGGGGCAGGATCTGACCCAGGCGATGAAGGAGGCGAGCGGCCTCTTTATCCTGGCAGCCTCAAAGGGCGGAGAATCGTCTTTGGAAGATGAGAAATTCAGGTTGCATGAGAACGACACCGGACACGGCGCGTTCACTTATGCCCTGATCGAAGGCATGTTGGGAAAGGCCAATCATGACAATGATGAATATGTCTCTCTGGCCGAGCTGTTCCAGTATGTCTCAAAAAAGGTCCCCCGCCTGACCAATGGCAAGCAACATCCATATTTCAGGGTTCAGGGGACAGACATGCCGTTTTTCCTTTTGAAAGAGTGAACTGATATTTACATAGGAGCGCTGTCAGCCTCGGCATTGATGCCGAGGCGGAAGGGGCTTGACAGACTCAAGTCAGAAATGGCAATCATTGGAACTGGAGGCGGTGGGC
>JAOZRQ010000942.1 GCA_029940115.1 Desulfobacterales bacterium | reverse complement strand
CCCCGGATACCGGACTTTCAGCCAGTTTTGCTGAGAAGAATCGCTCAATTCAGGTCAGAGAAGTTTCAATCTTTAAACCTCAGACAGAAAGGCTGAGTACAGGACAAAAAATTGGGAATGG
This sequence comes from Desulfobacterales bacterium, assembly GCA_029940115.1. Taxonomy (GTDB): domain Bacteria; phylum Desulfobacterota; class Desulfobacteria; order Desulfobacterales; family 4be13; genus JAOZRQ01. Next base: position 981 of record JAOZRQ010000942.1, on the reverse strand, counting down.
GCGAGAAACCCGGCTTTTTCCCAAACGGGCGGACCTCCCAACTGCAGGAAAAAGCCGGGTTTCTTTTCCCAATCATTTTTTTGTCCTGTACACAGACAGAAAGGTTAAATTCAAATGAAAACATCAGGAAAAATCACTTTATGCAGAAAGAGCGTCCTGCCGATTTTGCCGGGCCTTTTTTCTGTTCTTTGTTCTTTTGTCAGTTCCGTCCAGTCACACGCTGGCCCAGTGTGATGGCTTTACAGAACAGGATATTCGGGATGCCATTCTGGAGTCCGGAGAGTTTACCTTGGAACAGTTGAATGACATGGATATGAATGATGATAAGAGGCTGGATGTGGCAGACCTTGTCAGTTGGATCAGGATTTGCAGTCCTCTGACACCCGTGGCAAGCTTTGATCGCTCTGTATCGGACACAGAGGAAGGGTCGGACACGGTTTATGTCAAAAAAATCGGCATCTTTCAATGGGTTTACATTCCAGTTTGTAGTTCCGCCTTCAGGCGGTCTCGCACCGCCTGAAGGCGGAACTACAAACTGAAAAGCGTGAACCACCTTTCAGGCAAAATGAAAGATGTCAAAAAATCCTTGCAGTTTCCTGAAATTGTGTCAATATAGGCTGTGTACAGGACAAAAAAATGATTTGAGGAAAGAAACCCGGCTTTCTCTTGCAGTTGGGGAGTCGGCTTGCTTGGGAAAAAGCCGGGTTTCTCGCCCATTCCCGAATTTTTGTCCTGTACACAGCAATATAGGACAAAAATTTGCGGGAAAGGAGCTTGTCATGCGAAAATTTTCATCTTACGGCCCTGTGGACAAGGATATGCATTTTTATGTGCCAAGAGAGGAACTGATTCAAAGGGGGCATCTGCAACTACTCGGAGAGAATCCCGAAAAAGGAGGGCATTACATCACCGTATGGGCACCCCGTCAGTGCGGCAAGACATGGATCATGCGGGACGTGCTGTGGAGACTGAGGGAGGACA
>JAOZRQ010000605.1 GCA_029940115.1 Desulfobacterales bacterium | reverse complement strand
TGTCCACCCAACCGGATCTGGGACTGTCGTAAAACCAACGCCCTTCCTTCAATGCATCAACATCGCTTGTGGGTCGGAATAGGAAATTCAGATGATCCGCATATCTCGACGCTTTCCTATAGTTCAGCAGGAAATGCAACAATTCTTCATGCAGACTTGCCAATTCTTTATTTTTCATTTGAGCGATCCCCAATGGTGATAGAGATGGAGCTTTCCTGAGTGCAGGACAAAAAACAGCCTGTCATTCCGGGCAGTGCTGAGAAAGGGATTTTCTCAGCACCGTGAAATCCACTGGCACTTTGAGAATTAAGGTCTCAGAAGGCTTTGACCATTTTTTGTCCTGTACACAGAAAAAGTGTCGTCACAATTGCGGTCCTCATGGCCGCTGAACGCCTCCTTCTCCCAGCCGCTTCATTGTGCCACTTCTCTTTAAGCTTGTCATATGAAAAGAGAGCCTTCATCCTTCATCCTTCTCATATATTTCCACTTCATCAAAAGATAACCGACAGTTTCCAGACGCTTGGATCAGAACATACCGGGCCGTGACTGGTTTTTCAAACACCAAACCCAGGGGGGATTCGTTCTGTTTGCTGAACGTCTTTGTCTCCCAGTCTCTTTGATTATTCGACAGCGACACAGTCAATGGCCGTCTATTGTATGTCGGCCCTCGTCGGCTTTCATACAGCTTGATCAAGCCGATCTGTTTCGGAGAATGGAGATCCACGATCCACCACGGTCTTTTCTGGAGACGCGTCATAAAACCGGATTCAGGTCTCCGATCCCCGTCAACTCCCCTTCCCCCGGCGTGGATGTAGGAATGACCTGGCCCATAAGCATTGGAGCTCAACTTTGTGCGTTTGCTGTAGGCCATGTTTGAAACAGGCGGTGACTCGTCGGATGTCCATGAGTAGGTGGAGCCGATGTTCTCGCCATTGTAAAGACTTCGATGCCATAGGGAAAATCCGCCGACACTCAGGGCCAATGCAGCTGTGAGGATGAGTGTGGCGAGCCTCTTTTTTGGAAAAAAGAGAAACCCGGCTTTTTCTTGCGGTTCAGGAATCGGCCCATTCGGGAAAAAGCCGGGTTTCTCGCGTACACAACGGCATCCCATGAGACACGCGATGATCACCAGGGTGACACCGCTCACCAGCATTCCCAAGAACGTGGCGCGGCTTTCATAGCGAAATTCCACCCGAGTCACACCGGCTGGCATACGCACCGCGTGAGAGCCGCCGTTGGCCCGGTAAATCCGGGCCGGCTGGCCATTGACAGCGGCCTGCCATGCGCCTGTGTGGGGAGGGGAGAATCCGAAAAAGCTGGGGCGGGAAGCCTGTGCCTCAAAGACCAGTCGGTTGAATGAACTGAACGTCAGTTTGACCCGGTCGGGTCGTTTATCTCCCATCTCGGTAAGGGGAGGGGAATTGTCGGCATCTGGCATATACCCTTCGACGACCACCTGATCCGCTTGGCGGTCCTGGGTCATCAGGGTGTATGCCTCATCATTGTTCCTCGCGATCAGGTGTCTAATGTAAATTTTGCCGAGAAAAGGCTCCAGATAGGCGCGCGTGGCTTGACGCGTCACCACGGCATTCCCCATGCCGTAGCCAGGCAGATCCGGATAATGGGAAAGGTTTTCCCGTTTCGCTTCAAGCATCTGCTCGAAGGTCGGCTTCTCCCTTTTTTCTTCCACCCATGTGCCATAATGCAATGTCCCTGCCATCTGGATGCAAACGGTCAGACCCAAAAACAGGTCGGCAACCAGTTTCCAGTTTCCAGTTTCCAGTTTCCGGTTTTCCAGTTTCCAGTTTCCAGTTTCCAGTTTTCCAGTTTCCAGTTTCCACCCAACATATCCATGAAGGGTCAACGCCACCAACGCCGCCATCCCCATCCCGAGCATCGTTGGTTCAACCCAGAACGGAACCTCACGAATCTTTATGGGGATGAAAGTCTTGGGCGATTCGATCATGAAGGGTGAGATGCAGGCATACCCCGCGGTCAACACCAGCGCGGCAATGATGGGCATCATCCGGGGAATGATCCAGAGTTCCCTTCCGGCAACTCTCACAGGGAACGCCTCAGTTTTATCCTTCCGTGTCATCCATGCCAGCATCAGCATCAGAAAAACTGGCAAAATCAGGGAGACGCGGCCGGCGATCCGAAACGAGGAGGCAAAGGGGAGATGTTCCCATACCAGATAGTGAACCGGTGTGCGTACCCCTTGGATGTGGAGGAAAACCAAAAGGACAAGCCCCATGATCCCCCATATCACCCGGGGAATTTTCACCCGGAACAAGAGAACCAAGGGGGTCAGCACCGCCGGGAGATATAGGGATGATCCGCCGAACGCGCCATGTATCTCGGATCGGAGCGGGTGGAAAAAGTTGTTCAGCGTACCCGTGAAGGTGTCCCGGTACATGTCCGCCCACTCATACGTTCGACCCACCCGCCCCGCGTTGGTCTTGACGAACTCAAAGTAAAAGGGAAAAATATAAGCGGATGAAAGCAGGATGCCCAAACCGATCCATAGTCCGGCCCTTGCCCAGAATTTCACGGCCAAGCGGGCATTCATTTCCCTGTCAGGCAACATCTCCGCGAGAAAATGGGGGGTCACCAACGTGAACATCCCCGCCCCCAACAATGCGTAGTACATCATCTGGGGATGACCACTGCAAATCAGGTAGAAGGTCGAGGCGATGATCAGCAGGGGGCCCTCCCATTTTCCCGGTTTCAGGCCGTACCCGCCAATGGCCGAACAGAGAAACAGGAAGCCTGTCCAGCTTTCAAGGGATGCGCCGTAGCGGAACAGATCCAACATCCGAAGATTGTAAACCGTCACGGTGCTGGTGACAAACGCAATTATCCCGGCGAGTCCCAATCGTCTCAGAAAGAGAAACAGGGTTAGATGCGCGCCAGCCAGCGAGAAAAGCCGCATCAGGGTGTTCCCGTCAAGGGCGTTGCCGCTCCAGTAGCCGGGCATCCAGGAAGCGAGATGGGCAAGGGGATGAAATATCTGCCCCTGAGTCAGCGCGCTCGCGGATTGCCCCTCGGCAAAACCGGGAACGTAAAGGGGAAACGATCCGGTTTTCAGAGAGAACATCAGCTCCATCTGCTGGTCAATCGCGAATCGCTGATAGTCATTCCCGATGCTCTGATCCGATACAAAGGGGATCATCCAGTGGAGCATGAGAAAGGGCAGGATGAAAATGATCGCGTATAACCACCCGGGAGACGGGATATCTTGTTCATATTCTCTTTTATTCATTGATAGTTGTCTATCACCCTCCATTTTGGCAGGCACAGGAGAGACTCCCAAAGTAAACTTTGACATCGCAAAAGGCCCTGTTTCATTCGGTATTCAAACAATAAAAGCCTGATAATTAAGATATCAGGAGTCTCCTCCAGAATCTCACAAGCCATTTCAAACTAGTACACCACTTTTTAAGTTCGCACCCCTTGACCGGCTCGGATTGCCGCCGGATTTGTCAATCCGGCGGGAGCGGAGGGTGACGAACTTACGAAGTGGTGTACTAGGTAGTATGATGGGAGTTGTGTGAGTGCTTGGCCGTAAGTTTCCGCATGTCAAGCCGCCGAGGGCTTCAACATATCAAGGGTCTTCATTGCAAGGACTTCCGGCCGGATACTTGCTTATTCTTTTTGGAGGCGATAACAGTCACGGCGGCCTGCCTCATTCCGCAGCATCGGTCCCTGAGCTTCTAATTGTCAGGGTGGCCTATTCCTTGAGAATATCAACCTTGCTAACCTCACTAAACACCCAATTCAACTTGTCGAACAACTTTTGTAAATTGTCAGGTTCATCAGGTGCATCAACAGCAAACAGTTTTTTCTTTTCTTTTATAAATAAACAATCCTCTTTTTCAAATTTGCCAAATTGCCATTCC
>JAOZRQ010000941.1 GCA_029940115.1 Desulfobacterales bacterium | reverse complement strand
GGCATTTTCGCTGTTTTTCATTTCATCTGCAAAAATTTCGTTGTTGAGAACAAAGCCCAATGTGCGCCTTATCCATTTTTTTCTGTCGGTTTCATCTCCGTTAAAGGCCATCAATGTTCCATTATGACGATTTTTTATTTTTGAAAGCAACTCCTTGAAAAGTTTCAACAATGCTTCCGAGAAGTCTTTGCGAATATCGTTCGATTCGACATAATCTGGCAGAGCGTTCGAGATGTCTGTTTCATTGTCTTTGTAAACCAGCTTGAATGTTGTGGCGATCCGATATGGAATTTTAAACTCTGAATGCCTCATGCCTTTTGTGGTGTCAATAATTTCTTCAAACAACAATGGCTTCAATCGTTCCATATAAGAACGGTCCCGATCAAAATAATTGACAGCATCCTTTATATTATCACACATACCTTCTCTCCCATGTAAATCAAAAAAACAGGGTTAAGGGTTAAGGGTTAAGGGTTAAGGAACTGTAACTAAATAATTTCCATGCCACCTCCATCTTGCCCGATGCCGGGCAAGGGCACGGGAATGGGGAAGTTATTCGGTCACAGATACTAAGGGTTGAGGGTTGTCGTTGTAGGGTTCAGCCGTGTTTGCTTCCGTCATGTTGGTGGTTGTCCTTTTTTTGTGTCGATTGTTGATGTGTCGAAAACTTCTGTCCAGCTTTTTGGCAAACAACTTTTGTCCCTCTCCTGTCTGAACCGGGATTCGTGGGATTGGGGGATTATTAGGATGATTCGTTGTCCGTTGTCCCGTCTGGCATTTGAGAGAGCTCAACCAAAGGAGTGCAAGAAGGGCGGTCTCATTGCCCTTCAACCTCCACAATCTGAGTCTCATTGCCTTTCAGCCTCAATGACTGGGCAGCCCTTCTTGCGTCTCATTCCCTTCAGCATCAGGGAAAACCTGGAATGTCAAACAAAGCGGCTTTTTTTCAATCAGCCACGAGCTGCAAATGGGAGTGTCCGCAAATGAATGTTCACGTTCAAGTTCAAGTTCACGGGCAGAGCGGCTTCCCGAAAAGCGTTATAATCAGTCTCTCAAGTTTCGCACCCAAATTTTTGAGTGAATACAGATGGTCAAGTCAATTCTT
>JAOZRQ010000604.1 GCA_029940115.1 Desulfobacterales bacterium | reverse complement strand
ATGGGCTCACATAGGGGTGCGAAACTTGAGGAAGGGGCTTTGGGGCTAAGGTCGCCTAACTACAACGGACAACGAACATCAATGAAAGACATTTCACAAATCAACATGGAAGCCGATTTGCACAGGCATTTCGGTTTTGAGAGCTTCCGCCGAGGCCAGAAGGAAGCCCTTCAGACCCTGATGGAAGTGGGTCGGATATTGTGCATTCAACCGACCGGACACGGCAAATCCCTGCTCTACCAGTTGCCCTCGCTCTGGGTGGACGGACTGACCTTGGTGATCTCTCCGTTGCTCGCGCTGATGCGGGATCAGATCCGACAGTTGAACGAGCGATTCGGGATCCCCGCGGGGAGCATCAACTCCGACCAGACCGAAGATGAGAACGCGGCCGCGCAACGTGCGGCCATGGAAGGCCGGATATGCATCCTCTTTGTCGCGCCGGAGAAGCTGGACAATCTGGAGACATACGCGTTCCTCACTCGCCTGAATGTGGGGTTGCTCGTGGTGGATGAGGCACACTGCATCTCCACTTGGGGTCACGATTTTCGGCCTTCTTACCGCCAGATCATGCACGCGATCCGCAGCTTTGAGAAGAAGAACAGCAACCTCCGGGTCCTCGGTCTCACCGCCACCGCCGACCGCCGCACGGAAGCGGATATCGCCGGCCAATTCAAGGGGCCTGAGCGGAAGCCCCTGAAAGTCCTCCGCACCGCCATGGATCGCCCCAACATCAGCCTCTCGGTGATACCGGTGAAGGGAACTGCCCAGAAACTCCAAGTTCTGGAGCGGCTTCTCCAAGAGACAGAGGGGAGCGGCATTCTCTACTGTGCGACCCGGGAGGGAACCGAGATCGTCGCGGAGTATCTCGCCGAACGACATGATGATGTCGTCTCCTACCATGCCGGTTATGACCCGGATCGGAAACGCCAGTTGCAGGAGGCCTTCATGGACGGAACCCGCAAGACGATGGCCGCCACCAACGCGCTCGGCATGGGCATAGACAAGCCTGACATCCGGTTCATCGTCCATGTGGATCTCCCCGGATCCATCACCGCATACTATCAGGAAGTGGGCCGGGCCGGGAGGGACGGCCTGCCTGCCCAGGGGATCCTCCTGTTCGACGAAGGCGACCGGCGCATCCAGGACCATTTCATCCGGTCGGCCCTGCCCACACCCGATGATTTTCAAAAGATCCTTGGGACCATCCGACCGGACGAGGAGAACGCGTGGCCCACCCTCACCGCGGTGAAGGTGAGAGCCGGGCTTCATCCCACCCAGGTGACCCTGATCATGGCAGAACTGACGGAACAGGGGCTGATCGAGAAAAAGATGATGAATCGGAAGCAGGTTTACCGCCCCACCGGCAAACGGACGCCTCCGGATTTGTCCCGCCACACAAACCAGAACATCGTCCGGAATGGCGAACTTGCGGCCATGCTCCGCTATGGCCGGCGGGAGGTGTCTTGTCTGATGCAGACGCTCCGCTTGGCCTTGGGGGACGAAGCGGCCCAACCCTGCGGCCGGTGTGGCGAGTGTGCGCCGGATCGCTTTTCATCGGATTTCGCATTCACAGGGGACGCGGCTCGATGGCTGACTCAACGAGATGTGCCGATCCCGGCCACGAAGATTCCGAAAATGTCACAAGGCTTCTCCCTTCTGAACGGGGATCTCCGCTCGGCCCTGTTTGTCCAGTTCATGCGACAGCGGGCCGGGGAGAGTGTTCACCGACTCCCTCCCGAGCTGGAGGAGATGCTCCTCAAAACGCTCGACCGCCTGCGGGGGACCCAAGACTTCGGAGCCGTCATCCCGCTTCCCTCAAGAACCTGGAGCCAGTGGGCCTTCACCGGGACCCTCGTGTCGGGCCGACTCAATGCCCCCCTCCATTCCGAGCTCCTTGCCTGGAAAGAGATGCCGGCGAACCGCCAAGGCGAGCTGCTCAACAACGACCAGCGAAAGGAGAACGTCAAAGACAAGTTGCAGATCACCCATCGCCTCCCGGACGTCTCGGACCGGGCAGTCCTGCTCTTGGACGATTATGTCGGATCCGGGGCGACCTTGAAGGAGGCCGTGCGGGTGCTGCGAAAGCAGGCTGGCGTGTCTGGGGAGATCGTCCCGCTGACCATGGCCCGGGTGCGATGGCGGTTGGGGGCGAGGGGGATGATTTGACAAAGTTCGTGGTTCCGCCTTCAGGCGGCGCCTCACCGCCGAGAGGCGGAACTACAAACTTGGCATGTCGGTCACGGGCAGGGAAAAGGACATGAGCGATTTGTCTGCTGAACGGGCACGGTACATGGAGATATTGGAACAGGATTTGAAATGTCTCCCGGAACAACTGAGACGCATCCCGGAAGTGCGGAAGGTGGTTCTGTTCGGGTCCTGTGCGACTGGCAGGCGAGATCTGCTGACAGACATTGATCTGCTGGTGATCATCGACTCATCCGCGGACTTTGTCACCCGCAGCGCGGAACTCGCCGGCCAGCTACACGCGAGAGCGGCATTGGATCTGCTGGTTTACACCCCCGAGGAGATTGAACAGATGGCAGATCGGCCGTTTATTCGTGAGGCGATGAGGAAAGGGAAGGTGCTTTATGAGAGAGAGCTATCGGAAAGAAGGGTCTCGTTGGATTGAGCAGGCAAAAATTGATCTGAAATGGGCCAAACACCTGAATGCGGAAGGCGCGCATTATCTTGTCTGTTTCCTGGCCCAGCAGTCGGCTGAAAAAGCGTTGAAGGCATTTCTTTACGCCCAAGGGGAAGAGGTTGTCATCGGGCATTCGGTCAGGCAGTTGTGTGCGAGATCTGCGGCATACGAAGCCGGGTTTCAGAAACATACAGAGGAATGGGGACTACTCGACACCTATTACATCCCCACCCGCTATCCGAACGGACTCCCAGATGACATACCGGCCCATGTATATAACGGGACAGCGGCCGGGGATGCCTTGAAACTGGCTGAGGCGGTGATTGCCAAGATGGATGGCTGGTTTGCGAGAACCCGTTCGTAGTTCCGCCAGAATCAGGAACATTCGTTCGCGGGCAAGTTCAGGTTTAAGCACAAGTTCATGGCTCCCCAAATCCTTTATAATCAGCAAATGAGCCTCACCATTTCAGAATTCACACCCGGCTTCTGTGCGGCAACGGCAACTTGGGATTTCACATGACAAAATCATCCACTACCAGCACCTCAATCTCTTTTACTCTTTTCAAATCTGCATCGTTGGTCAGAAACTTGTCTGCTCCATAAAAAACAGCCGTGCCGATCTGTAAGGCATCCGGCATCTTGATTGAGTGTTTCGCTCTCAATTTTGAGGCGATCTCTGAAATTTCGTTGGTAACACCGAATGTTGTCAGCCCGTCGGACTGCAACAATATTTCACGATATTTTCTCGCCAAAGTTTCATCGTTCGTTTTGAAAGGTGAACCAGCACTTCCAGAAGTGTGACGGTTGAAGTCATCGCCTTGGGTCTTTTGGAATCAATCTCCGCAAAGACAGGTTTCACCACATTCAGGTATATGCCGTGTTTCTCAATGAAGTAAATAAAGGGGGCGGACCTTCAGACCCGTCAATTGTCCGACTAATCCCAAGATGCCCTCTCCTTTCGCACATATTCCTGAGCATCAACACCTTTCCATATCTCCGCTCCCAGTCCTTCAAGCTCCATGACACTGTGCCTTGCTTTCTTCTTCAGCGATTTTTTGTGATTGGCTGAAATCAGATCCATCAGCCTCAACAGTTCTTCCGGATTCAGGGTATGAATCCCTGTCGCATAGTCTTATAAGAAATTGGAGTATTTTGAGTTTGCATTGCAATCCCCTTTTTTCAGTTGGTCAATGAATTAATGCTTACATTTGAGACATCCTTCATTTTACCTGAAAAGTGGTTCACACTTTTTCGGATGGAGAAAGTT